>NZ_LBIZ01000109.1:0-252683 GCF_028128665.1 Bradyrhizobium sp. CCBAU 45384 | reverse complement strand
ACGAACGAGGTGGGAATCCCGACAGAAAAGCTGGAGTCCATCCAAAGCTTGTTCATTTCGCCTGTGGAGTCGAACCCGATCCGATAGTTCAGGTTCGAGAACTTGTCGGTCAACCACGCGTCCAACGTTGTTCGGGCCTCGTCCGCCGTTGGAGCCTTTTCGGAAGCTGCGACGCCGAGCAGCTCAAGTCCGTTGTCTTTGTATTTCTCTTGCAGCTCTACTAGATGAGGCATGACTTCCGTACATGGTCCGCACCAAGTTGCCCAAAATTCGACGATATACACCTTCCCGGGCTGGAAGCTCGTGAGTGGCTCGCCTCGCAGCCAGTTCTCCACCTTGATCGGAGGAGCTGGGGACTCCATACGCAGCACCATGTTGTTCTCCAAAACTATTGCCACTCGTTGCGCGACTTTGTCCGCTAGCCAGTCTCTCTCAGAAACAGAGCACACGGGGTCAAGAGAAGCAGAGCATCACTCGTTTTGCGCATCTGGTGTGCGCTCAGCCCTCACTCCCTGCTTCTGCATACCAATAGCAACAGGCGGGCCATCTCGGTCGGCACGCCTCAAGCGCCTGACTACGCTTTGAAAATTTCAATGCGCCTCAAACGCAGCCAGTGTCTTGAACCTGACAAACTTTGTCCGGTGTCAGAAGTCGGACACGAAATCTTTGTGGGGGAGCGCTTGGTCATGCTAGCCGATCCGGCAAGACCTCGTGCGAGAACTGCCGCCGCCCTAACGCATCATGTAGCAATGGCCGATAGGATCGATTTCGCAAGGGAGGCGCGCTCCCGCTCCAGGGGTGACCAGCACGAACATTTGAATAGGTCTTCCCAACGCTTTCCGCGAGGCGATTGAGACGTCGACTTCGATGATGCCCTCTGAGCGGAGCCTCTTCAGCCGTCGTGACAGGGCGCTAGTAGAAAGCCCGGGCATTTCGCCGACCACCTCGGAAGTTAGGCGGTTGTTCTTTTTCGCAATCTCAACCGATGTGCGCGTCTACTCGATCCTATCGCATGATCAGATCTCGCCAAAGGTCAATGAATTCCGCTGTGGAATTCCTGTGCGATGCAGGAAATCGTCCAAACCTCAGGAAAGTGCGCCGCAAATAGATCCAGGACAAAAGTATGCTGAATGAAGATAACGAGCGTGGGGAAATCAAAACCATGGCAACCACCATGCTTTCAGACCCGCTGGCAATCCTTGCGGAGGACGTCAAGGAAGCCCTCCTGAGGCACTACTCCCTCGGGCAGCGCAAGGCCGCGGTTTCCATCAGCAAGACCACCAACGACTGCCCGATAATATCTGTTCTTCTGGAGGACGGGCAGAGGCTTCACCTCACCGTCGCGAGAGCCTGGTCATAATGGTCGTTCCACGATGGTATTAATCTCCGGTGCCCTTTTTCTTCGACGTGGCCGGCATCTATGCACCGCCGGTCAGAATGCGAGTCGCTACTTGCCTGGTCGATGCCGCGGCCGCGAGCAGCACCGCGCTCGCGTCGCCGGGCGCGGTCCGGTGAGCACCTCGACGCGAGGATCCATATCCGCGAGCATGATCCCCCACCAGTCGACGTAACCTGCAGCTTTCGACTTGCCGGCGCCGATAAATCGGCTGCATTGTTCTCGTTCAGCTGCTTTAGGTAACTGGCGAGAAAATTGTAAGTGCACCCGATTTTCCGCAAGAGCAACTCTGTGGAAAATTCAGTGCAACTACAGCGTTAGCGCTTCAAGTAGGTCATTTTAGCGGGTGTCACCAGCGCATGGCTAGAAACACAGCAGCAGTAGATGGTCACCGATCGGTGAGCGCCACCTTCGCCCCACACGAGCCTACGGGTCCGACGCAACAACACTAGGATCGTCAGCCCGCACGCTTGATTGAAACTGAGCGGGATCAACTTTCTTGCGCCACGCCCACTCTATGACGTTCGCCGGGCGATACGTTGGATCAGCTCGCCATCGCTTGAACACGTTTGCATCGATCGTCTCATTGACGTTGATGTGGGTGCCGTCTTCCCTAATATCCGGCTCCCTGCCGATGGTGCGATACAGGGGCGAAGTGAGCCACGCATAGAGACCAGAGCCAAAGGAGGCATACGAGTCGGCGATCGGCGCGGTAGCAGCCTCTCCATCGAGATCGACCTCCGACCGAAACGACAGTCCGTGTAATTCCGCCTTCTTCATCATCCAACGCAACGGCGCCTGGGCGAGAAGATCCGTCTGATAGCCGCCCCCAACGTTGGCATGAGCACCTACAAACCATCGCTGCTCAACACCGGAAAGCGGGCGCGGCTTAGCGATAACCGCGTTAGGATCTTTTG
This sequence comes from Bradyrhizobium sp. CCBAU 45384, assembly GCF_028128665.1. Taxonomy (NCBI): domain Bacteria; kingdom Pseudomonadati; phylum Pseudomonadota; class Alphaproteobacteria; order Hyphomicrobiales; family Nitrobacteraceae; genus Bradyrhizobium; species Bradyrhizobium sp. CCBAU 45384. The sequence continues at coordinate 250,370 of NZ_LBIZ01000109.1, read as the reverse complement.
GGTGATGAACATCCCAAAGGGTGGGAGCGAAGTCGTTGCGGTGCTCATCGATTGCAAGAGCGTGATAGCCGTTTAAAATATGAATGCGCAATCCTGTCTGGAGATAATCGAATTGAGAACGGCTGATGCCGGGAATGTTCCCTGCCGCTAGGCCGACGGAGCCCACTGTATCCCACACGCCCATCACCTTTACTTGGGCTGACTCAGAGTATTTGAGGAGCCACTTTTCTTGCTCCGTCAGCTTGCTGGTGTCTCCAGTCGCTGCGATATCCTTCAATCGCCAAATACTCTCCTCATCGCCCTTCTTGTAGCGATCAAATAGCTCCGTCACCCCGATCGGAGAGCCGGCTTTCAGGACCCCATTGATGGCAACCAATCCAGCCAAAGCTCTGGCCGTGAAAGCGCCTCGGCTAAAGCCGAAAATAAAGATCTCGTCACCTTGGTTGTAGTTCTCGATGAGCCACTCGTAAGCCAGGCGAATATTCTCATCGAGTCCCTGACCGAAAACACCGCCCAAAAACCCATTAACCCCAACCTCATAGTAAACGAGTTGAGGTTTGCCATCCAACCCTTTGGCAGCGCAGAGAGCCCGCATCCGCCAGACGTTGGTATTACTGTCGACGCTGTTCCATGTCCCGTCGAGAAAGATCGCGAGGCGCTTTTGCTGCTGCTCTGCGCCTGCAAAGTTCGGCTGATTGCCACTCTTCTCTGCAGGACGACCGACGATCACTCCGATGGCGACAATGGCCACGATCGCGAGCAACAGCCCGATCGTGTGCCCGATGCGCTCAACCCACCGAAAAAACTTCACGGCAAGACTCCCGACGTCGGCCGCCCTCGGAGAGGAATCCGGCATGGACATGACTCAAAGAAGGCTGACGCACGTCCAATCGTGATGAGCATCGCCCCTGGAACCGCCGTCATTCGTCAGCGATGGCCTCGGCACGGGGTGCAACACACCGCGCTGGCCGAACTTCGCAGCTCTTCAGACTAGAGCAGCGGCAGCGTCGGCTTTTTGCGTTTTCACAGGGAGTCACGATGAACAAAAGCGTAGGAGCTTGTTTTCAAGCCGCATGACGTCGCTATCGAAGGCTATTCGTTCACAGCTTAGGCGCGGACACTCTCGCACCTGTGCCTTGCAAGCGCTCATTCTCCTGCAGGCAACGGTGCAGTTCGCATTAGCCTTCTCAGCCAACTCAGCGGGGACATGCGTCGGCAACGATTCGGCGAGCGATGCAAAGAAGTCGGAAGTCATTCGGAGGAAAACTCTGCGATCGCCGCCTACAAGATATCGACAAACCCGGAACACTCCTGTAGGGAGGTGCAAATATGAAACGCGCTACCTAAGAGCGTGACCGTAATTCAGTCTGTTTCAAGTAGCCCGTATGCTTGGGGCTCAACGCTTTAAATGCGAGCTGGCGCGAATGCCTGGTACCCGAGCCTATTTCAGTGGCTTGCCAGCGACCTCCGTAAATATGTGAGGAAATCACGCGATGACTGTGCGCGAGCAGCTGTTTACTTTGTTGCGCAACCTTCGATGGATAATTGTTCTGTCAGTAGCTATCTCGGTGTTGCTCTACCTGCCAGATCAGATCCAGGAGCTCTACCGGATAGCCGCCGACGACCTTGGTTGGGTGACGTTCAAGGAGTTCGCTGCCTTGGGCGTGATTGCCATAGCGATTTGGACAAGTGCGTTTCAGCTCACAACTGCGTCCCTGCCGCAAATCCCCAGGCCTTCGGGGCGCCTGGCTTTCTATATTAGACTGGCTCCCGTCCTGCTTGGGGCACTACCGATCATCGCCGCCACAGCCGGCCAATTCGCCTCGCGGCCGGCGCGAAAAATTGGCGAGGTTGAGGAAGTCGGCAGTATCTTCCGCATTCAGGACCAGGCGCTCGCATTCGAGCGGAACATGCTGTTCATCCTCGCGATCGCCATGCTGGTCATGCTTGTCTGTTTCGTGGCATTTACTTGGCGAATAGGATCAAGAGATCGCTCGATTGATTTGGCGAGCCGCGCCAACAACGCTTACTTCATCCGCTATCGGTTTCTCGCACTCTCAATCGGCGGCATCGTGCTGTTGACAGCAGCATTCCTCATGCTGCCCGATAGGCTCGCACAATTTCTCGGATCGTTCGGCGTGATCGCTCTCTTTGCGGTGTGTGTCATTGGTCTCACGGTCCATTTTGCTCTCTTGACGATCCGATTTGCGTTTCCGTTTATTCCGGTTGTCTTTGGCGGCTTGTTTCTGCTTGCCTCCTTGTTGGCAGGTGACGACCACGAACTGCGCACGGTCTCTGAAGCAAATAGCCAGCCAGAAAGGCCGCGCATGTCTGCAGCCGCCGCATTCCGCGAGTGGCTTTTACAAAAACCGCGAGTGGAGGAAGCCAAGAGGCTCGGCGAATATCCCGTCTTCATTGTGGCGGCTCAAGGCGGAGGGATCTATGCCGCCAACAATGCGGCGCGGTTTCTCGCGCGGATGCAGGATCTCTGTCCGGCATTTCGCCAACATCTGTTTGCGATAAGCGGAGTGTCCGGAGGCAGCGTCGGTTCGGCAATTTTCGCCGCTGCGCTCCACGCCGAGAATGCGTCTCTTGATTCGAATGCCCTCGACGCAAAGACCTGCCCCAAAATCGCGGATTTCCTGGCTGGGGTTGGACGGGTCCAAGATATTGATGCTCCTGGGCCGGTCGAGCAGCGCGTTGCAGGCGTCCTGGCAACCGATTTTCTGTCGCCTTTGGTTGCCGGCTTTTTGTTTACTGATTTCACGCAGATGTTTTCACCGTTCGCGATCCCGGCCTTCGATCGCGCGCGCTTTCTCGAATACACTTTGGAGAACGCCGGTGACAGAGCCTTCGGCAGTAACAAGGGCAGCGGCAATCAATCCAATCTGCTAAGGGCTGATTTCCAGTCCCATTGGACGCCCGACAACAACATGCCGGCCCTGTTGTTCAACACGACGGATGCCGGCAGCGGCAAACGGGCGGTCATCTCTCCCTTTGACTTCGATCCGCTGCATCCTAAAGACACGGACCTCTGTGTTCTTGCAGCGCTTGAACGTGCGGGCACTGGGACGGACCAAACGGTCAAGAGCCACTCGCTGCGTATCCCGCTCAGCACGGCCGCTTTTACGAGCGCACGTTTTCCGTGGGTGACGCCGGCGGCGACCGTCTCAGTCAAAAACGACTGCATAACCTCTCATCCGCAGGCTCGCTTGGTGGACGGCGGATATGTGGAGAACTCCGGGATTGAGACTGCGCTCGACTTGGTTGAAAAGCTTAACGCCATCAAGGGCACCTCCGATGCGCCGAAATTCAGGATTTACCTGCTGTCTCTCGTCAGCGGACAGTTCGGTGACCATGGTTCATTCATGTTCGGCGAGCTCATGGAGCCCGTACGCGCGCTTCTGAGCACGCGAACCTCCCGAACCTATGTCGCTCTCAATCATGCAGCGAGCATTGACCGTCGGCCCGACGCCGAAGTGACGCCCAGTGTTCAGCGCTTTCCAACGTTCGGCCGCACGGACATCACGGGTTTGTTTTATAGCCTTCCACTCGGCTGGACGTTGTCCCAGAAAACTGAGGATATCATCTCATTGAGTAGCGGGCGCTTTTGGGACTGCGTGCCGAAGGACGACTTCGATCAGTCCCGAGAAAGGCAGAGCAATGCAGATTGTCTGCAGGTGAAGCTGTTCCATCTTCTGAATGGATCGGTCGTGACCGCATTTGAAACGCTGAAGGATGCTAAACTTGCACGGGCTGCCTACGCCGACGAGCTGGCGAAGGAATATCAACCAACTCCAAAGATCAAGCCGCAGCCATTACTTGCTTGTTATGAGAGCAATTGGTTGCAACAGCGCGGTTATGAGGAATATCAGGAAAACGTCGCCGCCTACGAGCACCAACTGAATGAATCGAGCAAAGATCATTCGCAGGCGCCTTCACCGGTTCCGCCATATCGCAAGAGCTATATGGCCTACTATCAGGCCGAGCAGGTCAAAGCCTTGTTGCAGGAATGGGATCGCGTCGAGGAAACGGATCCCCGTATCCTCGCCTATATTCTCGGATCCGTCTCTTACGACAGCGCCGATTTTACTCGCAGCAGCGAGAACTTTTCTTACAGCGCGGTTTCTCAACTCCCGCAGAAATGGCGCGATCGCATTGACAAAAATAACTCAAGGCTTCTGGCCGCAAACAAGCCCGCGGTCGACGTGACCTCTTTGCTCAATCATCCCAAGGAACTGGCCAATTTCGTGCTCGCTTACGACGACAACGACTTTGGCAACCAGCCCGGAACGGACGACGGCTGGGTGTTTCGCCCGCGAGGAATGTATCAATTGGTCGGCCGTGAGCAGTACCAGGAAGCGCAGGATCAGATGCAGCAGCTGGGCGAACTGCAAGGTCTTGATCTGCTAACGCTACCCGACGCGCTATGGGATGCGAAGATCTCCGCCAAGGTCACTTTCGCTCACTTCCGGTTGCACCGGTATAGGGACGACCGGTTATCTCCGCCGAACAACCGCCGAACGCTGTTCGAATTGCTCAAGAATCGTACGAGCGACTGGACAGCCGTGCGCGCGTTGCAAACGGATATGGCGCATGCAGCCGACCGCGCGCAGATCAATGCACGCAGTGAGATGTTCCTCGGCTGTATCGGGGAGGCGTTGCATCCGACGAAACTCAAGACCTTGCAAAGCCAATTCTACGGCGAGGAATGAAGGGGTTGATCCGGTCGCCGCATTGCCTTGGCGAGGCGCGCAGCGGCGTGATTGTTCGACAGCAGATGTTTAAAATTTTGGTCTTACAAGGGGATTTCCAATGATTGCGAGGGGTCAAATCAACGGATCATTGTTTCCGCGACGGCTTGCGAGCTTGTTAGCGGCGGGCGTGATGTTCGCCGCAGTTTTGGAGGTAGGAATGGCTCCAACGCAAGCGGCGTCGAGGCCGCTTGCGCCCAATGATGTGTCCATTCTCTTTCCTCCACCGAAGTCGGCGGCCGACCTCGCCAACCTGATCGCCGTGTCCGAGCTTGCGGGCCCTTCGGGATCGCCGCAGCGGCTGTTTTCCGACGCGGATTTCGCGCGCTTTATCGCCAATGCCGAAAGTCCGGAGCATCCGAGCGTGCCGGAGTCCGGTGCACGGCACATTCAGTTTCCCGATGAAGTGAAAAAGATCAACGCCTGGTTTGTGGCAGGCATCCGGATCGATCCGGGCGCACCGGGATTGTCGCCGGAGATCATCGCGAAATTTGGCCGCCAACCGCAAATCCGCCTGATTATTCAGCCAGTAACCAATGGGCCAAGCGGCTTCAAGGTTCATGACACTGCGGGTCACCTTATCTTCAGCTTCACGCTCGATGCGGATCCGCCTCTGGACGGCTGCGCGCCGTTCCCACGATTCAAACCCGACGACGAAGCATTCAAGGCAGTCGTTCGTGACGTCGCGACCTTGCGCGATGAGCTTGGAGCCGGACATTTTGGCAATGTCAAAGTCTCGACTTCCGGTGATCTAAATGTGCATCCGGGTCTTGTAGGGGCATCGGCGAAGGCGTTTCGCAATGCGATCAAGGCCTTGCTTGAGAAGCATCTCTCACCGCAGCGCCTCAACACCATGGCCGTGATGGGCATCGCACCGCCCGAACCGTGGATTTTCGTATCGATGTTGAGGGTCCCGCAAGCGGGCTTGATAGCAGTCCCCGGTCCGACGCTGGATGGCATGCACGCCGCACAGATGTTCAGCATGATCGGCGAAAGGCACGTGGTCCCGCAACCGGTCACGAACAATCAAAATCCGGTCACCTGTCGACACGCGGCATTGCAGAATCCGCCCTTGCCTCAAGCAGATCGTAAGGGTGTTTCGACCTCCGAGTTCATCGATGGTAACGTGCCCAAGAGCCGCGTCATCGAGATCGTCGATACCATTGCCGATCCAAAGAAGAGCCATTTCTTCAATACCGATTGCGTGAGCTGTCACACTGAGACGGCACAGCCACTCGCCAGGAAAATTCAAAATTTCGCAGTGCCTGGCGTGAACCGTGCGGTCTGGCCCAAAGAAGACTGGAATCTCCGCAACTTCGGTTGGTTTCCATCCTTTTTGCACGGCGGCCCGGCCGCAGCGACGATAACCAAGCGCGCGGCTGCGGAGACCGCCGACGTGGTCGCCTTCATCAATAGCCAATTGCTGAACAAGTAACAGACGCCGTCGCCGTTTCCGGTAGCCTGCCGAGCCGGCTGGACGCATGAAAAAGATCGATGGAGTCTTTGCTATGGGGAGACCTTCTTTTGGCTCTCGTCTTTATTCCTGGTTGATGCGCTGGCCTCATATCAACAGCCTGGTATTAGCAATCGTCGTTGTCGTGATCGTGGGGGCCGGCCTGGTGTATTTCGCCCCGGAGAAGGTTCGCGACGCAGCCCTTAAAATCAAGAACGATGCCAATCTGGTCGCTCAACTACTGCCTGCGACCCTACCCCAGCCATCAAAAATCGAAAGCGCTTATTGGCTGCCGCAAAATTGGAGCTCCGGCCAGCGTTACTGGTTTCACCACACATCGCAGGGGACAGCGACCATCCCCGTCCCTTATCAGTGGTTTTTGGCCCTGGAACGCCCGGAGCTGTCCTTCTCTTACACGAGCTTAACGGACGAGAACTACCTGCGCCGCCTCGGCTTCATTCCGAGTCCCAGCTCAAAGGACTTCGCCGGCAATGCGGCCGCCTACGGTTATCACGACGATGCGCTGAATGGGGACACATCCAACCCCGATTGGACTCCAAGCGCGCCCGAGAACCCGAATGCGTTGCCGGTCGGCTTTGCCATCCTCAAGGGCGGCGTCGATCCGACGACTGGCGCCCCGTATGAAGATCAGATTGGGCTAACCTGCGCCGCCTGTCATACAGGTCACCTCGAATACAAGAGTGTCAGCATCCGGTTCGACGGCGGGCCGGCGATGATCAATCTGGGCGAGGTAGAAAGAGCAATCGGGCTGTCGATTGGCTACACGCTGATCTTGCCATGGCGTTTCGAGCGTTTCGCCAGCAAGCTGGAGCAGATCAAAGGGCGGAGCGTTGATCGAAAGCAGCTGCGAAGCGATCTTGAGCTAGCACTTCAGAAGATCAAGAACCAAAAGGCAGAGACCGACAGACTTTTGACGGGACAGGGAGTGACGGACCTCGATGAAGGGTTCGGTCGACTTGATGCGCTGAACCGGATCGGGAACCAGGTTTTCTATAGCAATCTACTCGATCCCGTAACCGGCGTACTCAGGGACCCGCTCCTCAAGGGCAACTTTGCGCGCCATGATGCCCCCGTGAGCTTTCCACCGATCTGGGACACGCCGTATTTCCTTTGGGCACAGTATGACGCTTCTGTTCTCAACGAACTCGTTCGGAATGCAGGCGAAGCGCTCGGCGTCAGCGCAAAAATCAATATGACCGCTGCCGCTTCCGAACGACCGCTTTTTGCGTCCTCTGTACATCTCTCCGACATCGCGCGGTTCGAAGAGCTTCTGCGCGGCACCGATCCCTTTTCGTCCGAAGATGGAGGAGGCAGAAAATTCACCGGGCTCGTAGCCCCCCGATGGAAGCACGCGCAGGAGAAATTCCGCGGTGACCAGGCCTGGGCGATCGATGAAAAGCTCGTTGAACAAGGTCGCCATCTTTATCGTGCCCACTGCTTTGAATGCCACCGAGGCCCGGTGAACGATGCTGCCTTCGACAAAAAGTGGCCGGAAGGCTCGTTCTGGCGCGCAGAGAACCCCGATCGCTCAGCCATGAACGAGAAGAATTGGGTAGAGATTGGCGGACGGCACTATTTTAATGTCGTCCAGATGCCGGTCTCGGCGATCGGTACCGACCGCCAACAATCTCACGTCCTCACCACGCGGCGCGTTCACTTACCCGAGTCACTCGGATTGAATCCTGCAGATGACCTCAACAAAGTCGGAGGTTGCGGCCTTCTAGCCGATAATGGAACAGATCCTCTGTTTGTACTCGCGCTCATGGACGTGGTCGGCAAAACGATCGACCAATGGGTCATTGCGAACGGCGCTTCTGAAGAAACCAAGCGACAAATGTGGGGGCCGAGGAAGAACTGCCAAAACCAGCGAGTCTATGTCGGGGCGCGTGCGAGCCGCAATGGCAAGGACGAAGTCGTTGTCGCCCTCGAGCCTCAGTACCGGGCGCGCCCGTTGGACGGTGTTTGGGCAACGGCTCCTTATCTGCACAATGGGTCCGTTCCGACACTCAGAGACATGTTGGTGCCGCAAGCCAAACGGCCGACGTCGTTTTGCGTCGGCAGTCGTGCGTTCGATCCGGTCAATGTTGGGCTTGTCACGAAAGCACAGGTGACCGACAGCTGTGCGGCCGGCCTGACGAACTTCGATGTGTCGCTGCTTGGGAACAGCAATCGGGGGCATTCGTTCGAGGGCAAGGAAACCGACTTGAGGAAGCTGCCGCCTGGCGTCATAGGACCAGAATTGACCAACGCCGAGCGGCGAGCGCTTGTCGAATATCTCAAGACCTTATGAGCGATTATCGCGTCAGCCGCCGACCTGTGTGTGTCGGCATTGCTACGTTGGACCTTCTGCCGAATTCCGACGCGCCGCGTCAGAAGACGCGCCATTCGGCAGATCCGTCCATGCTCAGCCGACGGGCATGGCATCGCGCCTGCCGAGGCCTCGTCGATCGTCTTGAAGCCGCCATGAGCTCGCCGGTCCTGAGCAGAACCCTTTGGCGCAAAGCTGGCGATCCGGCCGGACCTCCGCCTGGTGATGCCGGCCGCGGCTGACAATTGTGCCTGGACAAGCTGTGGCCGACCGTCATGCCGTAGAAAACGTGCAACGCACAGAGGGTCTGGTTGAGGATCGGCTTAGAAATCCTCGTCACCACAAGGTCGACCTAGAACGCTTGATATCCTCGAAGCGGGCGATCGGCGAAAATATCGGCTAAATTCGATACTGCGCTGAGATATCATAGGTTGCGTCCTCCGCGACAAATTGCGACCGTCATGTCCTCGATCATGCGGCGGCGGAGAGGTCTCTCATCTGGGCCATCAGAAAACCTCCTGTCTGAAGGGTTCGGTTCTGAGAACGTAGATCCTCTCGGACGGCGTCAGGCCTTTACTACCAAATGCCGCACCAGCAGCATCGTTCAATCACCAATCACCAGATCTCGCTCCAAAGGTCCGCTTCCAGGTAAATACAAGGGGTCGCTTCTGGATTCCAAATCGAGGGCTGGGAGTTTCTTCGCCGAGGCCAGCCCCGCCCTATTCTCGGCGGTTGATCGTTGACCACTCATTGTCGCGGCGGCGTTGCACCGAGGAGGGAATACCCATGCCTTCGCGGTACTTCGCGACCGTGCGGCGCGCAATATCAACGCCTAAGGCGCGCAACCGTTCCACGATGGTGTCGTCCGACAGGACCGCGGAGGGCTCCTCCGCATCGATCAACTGCTTAATGTGATGACGCACGGCTTCGGCCGAATGCGCCTCGCCGCCGTCGGCCGAGGCGATCGAGGCCGTGAAGAAATATTTCAACTCGAATGTACCGCGATTTGTCGCCATGTACTTGTTGGCGGTGACGCGCGAAACCGTGGATTCATGCATCTGGATGGCTTCGGCGACGGCCTTCAGGTTCAGCGGCCGCAAATGCGCGACGCCGTGGGTGAAGAAGCCGTCCTGTTGGCGCACGATTTCCGTTGCAACCTTTAGGATGGTGCGGGCTCGCTGGTCGAGCGCGCGCACCAGCCAGGTGGCGTTCTGCAGCGCATCGGTGAAGTAAGACTTGTCGGTCTTGCCGATCTTCTTCGACAGCTCGGAATAGTAGGTCTGGTTGATCAGCACGCGCGGCAAGGTGTCGCTGTTGAGCTCGACATGCCAGCCACCATCGCGGTCCGGACGGACATAGACGTCGGGCACCATGGTCTGCAAACGGGCCGAGCCGAACTTCATGCCGGGCTTGGGATTGAGCCGGCGGATCTCGCCGATCATGTCGGTGATGTCCTCATCGTCGACGCCGCAGAGCTCTCGCAAAGATGCGATGTCGCGCTTGGCGAGGAGATCGAGATGCTCGACCAGGGCCTGCATCGCCGGATCGTAGCGGTCGAGCTCGCGGAGCTGGATCGCGAGGCACTCGCTCAAGGACCGTGCACAGACGCCGGGCGGATCGAATTTTTGCAGCACGGTGAGAACGTCCTCGACGTCCTTTTGCGTTGCGCCAAGCCGCTCGGCGGCCTGGCCGAGATCGGGCGGCAGATAACCGGCTTCGTCGACGAGGTCGATCAGGTATTGGCCGATCATGCGCTGCGCCGCGCCGGTGAAGGCGACCGAGAGCTGCTCGGCGAGATGGTCCGACAATGTTGTCTCGGCCGCGACAAAAGCTTCAAGATTGTAGTCTTCATCACCCGAGGCGCCGCCGCCCCATTCGGTATAGGTGGTCGGCGCCGCGTCCTGGGCGTTGCGCGCTTGGGAGTCCGCCAGCTGTTCGCCGCTGACCTGATCGACCTCAGTCGGGGCTTCGTCGCCAGCTGCAGCTTCACTGGCTCGCTCGAGCAGCGGATTGCACTCGAGCTCCTCCTCCACGAAGGTCATAAGGTCGAGATTGGATAATTGTAGCAGCTTGATAGCCTGCATCAGCTGCGGCGACATGACCAACGACTGCGATTGCCGAAACTCTAGTCTTTGCGTGAGCGCCATGAAAGCAAGAACCGTTACTGAAGTTGGTCCGCGTTTTGCTCATCTAGTCAGGAGTTGATCCACGCGCTTTGATGTCGCGCAAAACAGATGCAAGTTGAGAATTCTGATGAGGGCAGCGGACAATTGGACGGCAGCAAACTTGTCGGAATTCCCTCGTCAAGTCCCATTGTGCGCGAGACTAGGAAATAGAGATTAGGATCCTTCAACCCGTCCATCGCGTTGAGCAGCCTGTTAACAACACTTGCTCGCAAGAACCTATTGCATCGCGATTCTCGCCAATCAAATTGACATCCTCGATCTGAGACGCAGGGAATTTCGCATCAATCTTGCGAGGATCGCGTGCTTGATATGACAAAGCATGCGATTTAGCTGCATATTTCACTGATGGTGAGCATCGATTTCGCGCGATTATGAGCGCTGAATTCAGACGATCGTGAGCAGCCCGCTTCGGCCGAGGCGGTGATAGAGTCAGCGTTCTGGCTGCTCGTCAAGGGTGATGGATTTGGCGTTGCGTTTTCGCATGCTTTCGCCGGCAAGCTGGAGGCGGTGAGCGTTATGGACGAGGCGGTCTAGGACGGCGTCGGCGTAGGTTGGGTCTCCGATAACTTCGTGCCATGTGTCCACAGGGAGTTGGCTGGTTACGATGGTGGAGGCGCGGCCATGGCGGTCCTCGAGGACTTCCAGTAGATCGCGCCGCTCGGCGACGGTGAGCACCGACAGTCCCCAATCGTCCAAAATCAGAAGCTGGGCGCGGCCGATGGTTTTGAGCAAGCGGGCATAACGTCCATCGCCCCGCGCGAGCGCCAATGCCTCGAACAATCTTGGGACGCGATGATAGAGAACCGAGCGATTGTCGCGGCAGGCCTTGTGACCGAGGGCACAGGCTAGCCAACTTTTGCCCAATCCGGTCGCTCCGGTTACGAGCAAATTCTCGTGGCGATCGATCCAGTCGCCGCTGACGAGCTTCGCGAAGACGGCCCGGTCGATACCCCGCGGCGTGCGCAAATCGACGTCCTCCACGCAGGCATTCTGGCGGAGCGCGGCCAGCTTGAGGCGTGTGGTCAGCCGCCTGGTGTCGCGTTCCGCGGCTTCCCGGTCGACTAGCAGGCCGATACGATCTTCGAACGGCAAGGCTTCGAGATCAGGCGATCGTCGCTGCTCCTCGAAGGCCTTGGCCATGCCGCTCAAGCCGAGCTCGATCAGGCGTTCGTGGGTGGGATGGTTGAGCATACAGGTCTCCTTGGCTTCAGTGGAAATAATCCCGGCCGCGGATGTTGCCGTGGCGCAGGGGTTGGTGTTCGGAGGGCTCGACCGAAAGGTGCGATCCAGGCCGTTCTGGAGGATGGAGCGGATCGAGGCGACGGATCGCGCCTTGATCAGAATGCCGCGCCGGCAGGCCGCGTCGACGCGCTCGGCGCTGTAGCTTTTAGCCAGCGACAGAATGCCGAGGCAGGTGCGAAAGCCTTGCTCGGGATGCGGCCGGGCCGCGATCACGGCCTGGAAGAAGGCGGCGGTCGACGGACCGATCCGCTCGCCGGCGGCGATCACTCTGGCGGGCGTCCATTGGCCGTAGCGCCGATGGGCGCTGGGCATGTGGTCGGTGATGGTGGTGTGGCCCCGCCGGTTGGGCGCGCGGGCGTGGCTGGCGATCCTGCGGCCGTTGTGGAAGATCTCGACCGTTCTATCGTCGATGCGCGCATCGACGAGCTCACGGATGAGCCGATACGGCGCGGAATACCAGTGTCCGTCGATCTCGATATGATAGTCGGGGCCGACCCGGCATCGCTTCCAGCGCGCGAACGCGTAAGCCTGGTCCGGCAGCTTTGTGAGCTTGGGCTTGTCGAGCTCGGCAAATAGTTCGGCGCGGCTGGCGCCAAAGTCGCGCATCTGTCGCGCATTGAGTTCGACGACGAGTATTTTGATGGCTGCGTTCAGCTCCGCCAACGAAAAGAAGCGCTGGTTGCGCAGCCGCGCCAGAATCCATCTCTGAGCGACTTGCACCGCAACTTCGACCTTTGCCTTATCCTTTGGGCGCCGCGGCCGGGCTGCGAGAATGGCCGTGCCGTAATGGCTCGCCATCTCGGCATAGGTTCGGTTGAGGCCGGGATCGTGGCGGTCCGGATTGGTGACAGCGGCCTTGAGATTGTCGCACACCACGAATGTTGGCGCGCCGCCGAGGAAGGCGAAAAGGTTGATGTGGACTCGGATCCAGTCGGCGAGCCCCTCGCTTGGGCAGGCCTCGGCGTACGTATAGTCGGAGGCGCCCATTGCCGCGACGAACAGCTTCATCGACTGCACCTCCCCACTTGAGGGATCGATGACGTCGATAGTGTCGCCGGCGAAATCCACGAAAACCTTCTCGCCACCCAGATGGGTCTGCCGCATCGAAGGCCGGGCTCGCCCCTTCCAGGCCTCGTAGGTCGTGCAGAACCAGGTGTAGCCGAATCCATCAGGATGGGTGCCGCGATACTCGTCCCACAGCAGCCGGCGGGTCACGTTGCGACGGCGCAGCTCCTTGTCGACATAGCCCCAGTCGGGAATGGGCCGCTGGGGGCTCTGCGACGCAGGCCTCGGCGCAGGGAAAAGCAACAGCTCCAGGTCCTCGTCGGTCATTCCGGCCGGCAATGGCCAGTTCAGCCCGGCGGCCCCGGCTCGGCGCAGATAGCTGTGCGCGGCACCGTTGCTGATGCCCAGGGTGCGCGCGATGGCTCGCTCCGGCAAGCCTTGAACATGTTTTAAGCGGAGAACCTCTTTGATCCGGCGCATCGACAATCTCTGGGTGGGCATCGGCCTTCCTCGTTCACTGACGAGGCAGTTCCTAAGCCGGTTGAGTTGTCGGCCGAAGCGGACTGAGCCGTTGAAAAGTTGCTCACGATCCCGCGAAATCCGTGCTCACGATCGTCTGAAATCTCTGCTCACGATCCCCTGAAATCCGTGCTCACGATCCCGCGAAACATGCAATTTAGCGCCGGAGCCGTGCATCGTCCGTAGGTGGAAATCCAACCTCTGAGAGGCGGACTGGTTCTGGCGACGAGACTTGCATGCAACGCGACGCCCCAAGGCTAACACCAGGCACTGCTGAGAGACATCGCATACGCGCGCCTGATGCGCTTGCCCGCCTAGTTATCTGGTCTGAGCCGCTTCCGTTGCGGTGCATCGTTGAACCCAGTCGAGATCGGATGTCCCGCTCCGCGGTAGATGAATGGGAACAGCAGAGCCCGCCCGGGAACAGGGCCTTTCGCTTTTTTAAACGCGCATGGAATTAAATGATGCGGCGTCGGGTTGCTATAGCGACAGCATTTGTCCGGTTCGCCGCCCCTAGCTTTCTGATGACGTTCTTCATGTGAAAATTGACGGTATTCTGGCTGACCTCAACAAGTTGCCCGATTACCCAGGCTGACTTCCCCTCCCCGACCCAGTATAGGCACTCTGTTTCTCGCTCTGTTAGCGGAATGTCTGTCTTGGACTCTTCATCAAGCGGCGGTGTAATCTGCGCGACAGCGTTGTGAAACGCCGACGCCAATGTCGTCAGATGAGCCATGCGATCCCGTGGATCGGCATCATCGAAGGGAGATGCAAACGATACGAAAGCCAATCGGCCTTGCGATCCAAATAGTGGCACGCTTATGCCATGCTTAAGACCTGCTTCTCTGGCCTCGTGCAAGACGCGCAGCTCACGGGGCTGCAGTTCATATCGACTGGTTAGCTCATCCCAAAGAAAGGGGCTTGGCAGCATTGCTGTCCGCCGGACCACCGGGTCGATCGCTCGATACTCCTGCTCAGCATAGCGTTGGCACCAATCTGACGGGAAGTTTATAGTTGGCGGGGGCGGCAGATACTCCGGCAGACGACGCTCATTCGAGCGGGTGAGTGCTCCGTACGCGACTTTATCGAAGCCTTCATTGCTCGAGCAATTCACAAGAAGATCGAACAGCGCTTTGATTGACTTTGTCTGTATGGCGCATTCGACGAAGCTGAATAGGTCGGGACCGCGGCTTTCCCGGCCCCTTAAAGAGATTGGCATTTTGCCGTGCGATTGGTCATCCATTTCTATTTCCATTTTGCTTACACAGTTGGAGTCCGCTTGTTTCAGCTGAACGCTCGCGCGCGAAGGAAAGCGCCGGGCCCGAAATGTTTGACCAGGTCCTAGCTCGCGCAGAGTAAATAGCTGAAGCAAACCGACGTGCGCCCGAAGGTTGAGCCAAGGCGATGCTGTTTTGTTCGTTAGCTGACCGGCCGCGTTACTATCCAAGAGGCCAAATTGACGCGAGCGCATCCAGACTCTCGAAAGAATGGCTGGCAAATGACGCAACTTGCGGCGGACAAGGTCAGCACTTGTCACAAGAACACACCAGAATCCCGATCGCCAACCTAAGGAAGCGAGCTCGGCACAGAACTCTCCGCGCAGCTTGGCACACCTCAGGTCAGGGACCGGGGCAGCGCTTGTGCATGTTGGGCCGCGACTCGCGGACATCTGCACATAGCTGCTTGATGAGGATGACAGCATGTATGCGATCCTCAGGGCTTTCCAAGAACCATCAGGATGGGCACAGCAATTCTCGCACCACTTTCCGATCGACAAAATGGCCCGTTAAGAGAGGCACTCAGAGGAAAACGACCTCGTCTGAGGTGTTTGAGCGGATGTGGCATACGTCAAACATGCGACAACGTCTCAGGCCCGACATCGAATTGATATGGATCAAGATCAAGGCCGGAAGCCTCACCTGCGTTGGCGCGGAACGCGGATGGGCGCTGCCTGTGAGTGTGGTCCTAAGGCGCGAGCCAAATCCACTACGAGCCTTCCCATCCATGAATTGAGCAGCGGAGCAGCAGTTTAGTCTAGCGGGGTCTTTGAGAGGACCGGCGCTTTCGGAGTTTCGCTGTGGCGCGCCTTTCCGAATTGCCGCATTACATCACGAGGACTTGCCCCCTGCTCGGAAAGCCGAGAAGAGAGCGAAAGAGGAAAGAATCACGGAAGGCTCGTCGTGGTTTGATCCGGGGAAGGCAGTTGATAAAGACTCCGGGTGACTTGGCGAAGATGTTGCCTACGGGCGCAAGGTGGGGGTTTGAAGCGGATTACACGCCAGCTCGGATGCAGCCTCCACACGATCAAGGTCTACGCAGCGGCGGGTGGGGTGAAGCCGTTCAAGTCGTGTCCGGGCTAGCTCTCGCGCACCACGGTCTTCAGGTAATGGTAGGCCTTGATGATCTCGACCAGGCGGTCCTGCTGAGAGCGATCGCCGCCATTGGCATCGGGATGGTGCTGTTTGACCATCGCCTTGTACTTTGCCTTGACATCTCTGAGCGTCGCATCGACATTCAGGCCCATCACCTGCAACGCTTTCCGCTTGGCATTAAAAATCTTGCGCTCCTCAGGCTTGGCCTCCGAGCGAGGGCGGGCACTGGCGCGTCCGCTCAGCTCCGCGAGCATGCCAAAAGCATCGCAGGCGTCCTTGGAATCGGCCGCGCTGCCGCTCATTTTACGAGCGCTGATGTTCTCGCCCATCTTCCAGGTTGGACGATGGCCGATCAGCTCGTCCTTCTGGAAGCGCGCGACCGCTTCCGCGTCCATCCCCGAGAAGAAATTGTAGGACCGATTGTATTCGCGAACATGGTCGATGCAGAAGTGCCAATATTCGCGCGCATTGCCGCGACCCTTTGGCGCGGGATGGGTAGCCTTGTTCAGGCAATCAGGCCATTCGCATAGCGCCGTGGTCTGCCGCTCCTGCGCTTCCTTCTTGTTGATGCGAATGGAGGCGAAGAGTTCGGATACGTCGATCGGCATGACCCGGCCCCGTTGGCGGAGCGACAGTTAACAGCGCCACTCCTGAGCTAGAGAATTGGTTTGAACGGTAGATCTGACTCGGCTTCGCGTCTGGTCCAGTAGCGTGATGCAGCAGGCGCCTCCCAGCAATCGACATGCCAGGGCTGTCGAGCTTGGGTCAGACAATCACCTCTTTGCGATCTCAGATCGACGCGATTGCAATTTGCCGTCGGGCTCTGCACAAAGGGGGCTTGAACGGGGCCGGGTGAATACGAAGAAAGCGGGGGCTATGCAGCACACTCGGTGATGACGCACTCGGAGAGGCAGCATCGCAAGGCGGATAGCGAACCCTGCGAGACCTTCGCGATACGGCCCGCAGGAGAGGATCAACATCATGCCCTTCTCAACCGTCGGTGGTTGATCATGCAAGGGTACAGATTCTCCGCAACAGAGCGCGTGATCTGTTCGCGGGGTTGTCGAGACGGAACTGCCGCGTTTGGCAGACGCGGGCGAGCGAGCTGAAGCCGCGGATGGTCACGCCGGCCGTGCGGCACGGCTATGGCCCGCCGCGCAACCTCGCAACTGACTTCGGCGCGATCAAGGCTGCTAGCCCAAAGTGAGGGCCGACGTGCGAGCGGCTCGCCGGTTGGATCCGCTTCAGGCTTAGGTGATTTGCCAGTCCGAGCGCGGCGGACCAGAAGCCTCGATCGCTCCTGCCCGCTCCTTAGCCACGCGGTATGTCGAGAGGCGATTCCAGGATGCCCTGTCGGGCCTGCTGGAAAGGATGCGCCGAACCTTTCGCGTTCGGTGATTTCGGGCATGGACGACCAATCCGGCGAATACGAGCGCCTGCAGCACACAAGACAGTCAGCGTGCTCAAAGGGATCCCGAGCTCGTTCGGAGCGGCAAGAAGAAGGCCATGCAGGATCTGAATCGCGCCCAGCCGCGCAGTCGCGGACCATGCATTCGATATTTTCGTCGAGAATGGCACCAATATGCGCGTGACCTGGCTTTACCGGGCAAGGATCGCCGATCTAGGACCGATAGGCTTTCCATGACTTTCCTGCCGAAGCACCAGAGCCAGTCGAGAACTACAATCTGATCGAGAGCATCCCCGCTGCGGTGCGGCACACGCGCGCGAGCCAGGGAACTGTTGTCGCCGCAAACCCTGAGATTGTTGATGCAAGCTGATCCAGGGGGCGCCGAAAATGTTGGGTTGACTGAAGAGACCCAATCAGGTGCTGAGATCGACGCGACGTCAGAGTGCCAACGCCATTGAGCTCGTCCCGAACACGCAAAGCCATGCCGCCTGCTCGGCTAGGTCACTGGTCGAGGGGGTTAAGAGCGGCGAAATGACTAGTCTGAGATCACAATCCGGTAAGTTCTAAGCGCGTCAGCTTGTCGACAGCTGGCCCTAATAGAGCGAGAGAGAGCGACATTATCAGCTCGATATTGCGACCGACTCAAACCCCCGGGGGTGGACATGGACCCACTTGGCAGCAGCAACCCATTCGACCGTGACAACGCCGCGCTGTCACAACCGCAACAGCAGCAAGCGGAGTTTGGGCCGTACTTGGATGAAGTGCCGCAGCTTGATGCCCCAAGCGTTCCAGAGATCTCTGCTTCGTTAGATCGCAACTATCCTCATCTGCCTGAGGAAGATCGTAGACCTGTCGAGGCTTGGGTACTTGGGCACCAGGGGACCGCCGGTCCTTATCCCGAAGACGCAATAACTGGACACCTCGGGGACACCGCTGCCCAGCACAGCGCGCCGGGGGAAGCTTCGACTTGGCCCAAGGAGCTACCTGCGGAAGGTCATGATCAGGATCCCTTGATTGGCGAAGCCATCCTAGCATCGTCTCTCAACCCCAGCGTGCGCGATCACCACGAACATCTCGAACAAGCGGCTCGTCAGTTCAACTGGAGCGGCGCCTACCAGCCGGCTCCGTACGAGCTGACCTGGAGCGCTCCCGTTTCAAGCCGCGAGGTCCTGATGGGTGAGGATTACGCCGGGGAGGTGAGCCCTGCGAAGAGGCAAAGAACACTAAGCCATACGGAAGGGGATGCCATTGGGGGCCAGGTGAGCGAGCCCGGCAGTTCAGTCGTTCGCGAGCTGATGGAAGAAGTCGGCGCACCGTTTCAGGCCAGCGGCCCGGTCGTCCTTGCTGCGGAAGACTTCGATCAGGATCTGCTGTGGGCGATGGTGGGAAACGCCGGCCCATCGTCGTCTCTCGAGCCCACCGAAGGCCATCACCAAGCGTCGGATCTGGAATCCGTCGTTCGTCCCTTCAGTTTCCGGCAGGGCGACCAGCACGCGTCCGGTGCGCTTGACCGTAGCAACGCCCCGCCGAGCCAGGACAGCCGACCCAACAGTTTTATCGTTCATAATGACCGCTACACGGCGCTGTTCGTGCCCGCTGCGGCGCTCAGGCGAAGCACCCCACTCAATCCGTCAGGCGCTGCCATTCCTCTCCTATCTCGACCGGAAAACGTGCCGCAGCCCAGCACGCAGCCAGCGAATCGAGCCTCACCAGCGTTGCTTGGACGGTCGATGGAGCAAGCCGCTCCGGCGTCCTCCCGGGCTGAAAGGACGTCCCCCGCGCCCCGCGAGATTTATGCTGCATCATTCGCCGTTCCCGAGAATTTTTCGCACGGCACCCAACCCGCCACGGACACGATGCGCTCGAAGCTCGGCCACTGGGGCCTGTTGCCGAACGAGGCGCAGCCGGAAAAAGAGTACGACATTCGCGGCGAGCGTTACACCGCCCTCTTGGGGCCGGGAGGCCCCAATGATGTTCGGCTCATTCATCACCCGAGAGGGTAGATGCCGAGGGACAATCCACGCGATTGTCCTGAACCAGAAGTTCGCAACATCCCGTCGTGTTCTACCGGGGCATTGTATCGGCAGAAGCGCTCGATGAAGCAAGGATGTCGTCAGCGCCATCGGAATGGTTTCGGATCGGCATCGTGTCGTTCGATGAACGAGGTGATGTCCGCCCTGAGGGCGGCTAAGCTGCGATAGCGCCGCGCCTTCTTCTCGGTAAGAAGCGCGAAAAAGCGCTCGACCTGGTTGAGCCATGACGCGCTGGTCGGGGTCAGGTGCACATGCCAACGCGGCCTTTTGGCCAGCCATTTCCGGATCGGCGGCGTCTTGTGGGTCGCATAGTTATCGATGACTGGATGGGCGTCGAGTTCGCCCGGTACGGCGGCCTTGATCTCGTCAAGAAACTCGCGGAACTCGGCGGCTCGGTGGTGTCCTTAGCATTTACGCGCAGCCACAGCCTCATTGATGCAAGTTGGACGAACGCAAGGAAGTTGGCGGCGAGTTTGTCGTAGCGCGTTGCCACGCGCCGACAATGCTTGAGCTTGGTGACGAAGCGCTCGACCAGATTCCGAGCTCGATAGAGATAGGATACTCTCGTCTGTTATCGAACGGTATCGAAATAACACTCGCGGCAATACCGGGAGATCACGTTGAGCCATTGGAGAAATTTCGCCAATCCAAGTTTATGTTTATTTCCTCGCGTATTGGCGCTGAACCATATTGTCACGTTCGATTCAGCCCCCCCAATTCAGGTAGTTTGAGGCTGCACGAGGCGGCATCTAAATCTCTGCATCGGAAAATGGGGGAGTCCTGCAATGACCGGCGGAAGCATCGGCTCGCGCACCGCACCGGCGAGTAACTCGCCTCCAAAGCCGATGAGCCGGTCGGCGCGGCTCGACGCGATTGACGTGATGCGGGGCTTGGCCCTGTTCGGCGTGCTCGCCATGAACATCGTGACCATATTTCGGGTCTCCATCTTCGCGCCGTTCTTGCCGAACGCGGAGCCGGCGGGGCCGCTCGACCGGGCGGTGGCGGCTGTGCTGACGATCGCCGTCGAATGTAAGGCGATTACGCTGTTGTCGCTGCTGTTCGGCGTCGGCCTCGCCATCCAATTCGAGCGGCTTGCCGGCAATCCACGGCGCATGATCTTGCTCGTGCGCAGGCTGGTGATGTTGCTGGGGATTGGCCTGGTGCATCTCTATTTGATCTGGAGCGGCGACATTCTCGTCCACTATGCGCTGGCGGGCTTCGTGGTGCTGCCCTTCCTCGGCGGCGCACGGTGGCTGATAGCGGGTGCAGCCCTGCTGCTCCTGGGGCTCTACGTGGCCATGCCGTCGCTACCGCCGATCGTGCTGCAGCCGCATGCGGCCGAAATGGCCGCTCTTGTCGCGGACGCGACGCGTGCCTACGGCACGGGCGGATTTTTCGATGTGCTCGCGTTCCGGATCCGTGAGGTAACGGTGATTTTTCCGCTGCAAGTCATGGGCTTGCCGTCCACTGTCGCGCTTTTTCTGGTCGGCGCCTTCGCGTGGCGCAGCGGGGTCTTGCGTCGGGCTTCGGCGAACCGGTCCTTGCTGTTCGTCGTCGCAACCTTTGGCATTCTTCTCGGCGGCGGATTGAGTCTCGCGGCAGCAGGACAGGAGCTCTTCGATTGGCCGTCGCTCGGGCGCGCGCATTTTTCGGTAGAACAGTTGGGGGTGGTCGTGTTGGCCCTGGGTTATGCGGCCGCAGTCGTCGCGGCTGTGAATCTCTCGGGCGGGCGGAGGATGCTGGGTTGGGCCGCGCCGCTTGGCCGCATGGCGTTCACCAACTATCTGGCGCAATCTGTAATTTGCGGCTGGATCTTCTACGGCTATGGTCTAGGCCAATTTGGCCGCCTTGGCGTGGCCGCGACACTGGCGATCGGCATTTTCGTGTATGTCGCGCAGGTGGTGTTCAGTGCGTGGTGGCTGCGCCGCTATCGGTTCGGTCCTGTCGAGTGGCTCTGGCGCTCGTGCATGTATGGGGTACTGCAGCCGATGCGGGCAAAGGTCAATTTAGCCATCATGCACGCGACGATAGCAGATTGATAGGGGCCCAGATACCCAAGCTGCGTGCTGCTTCTAGCGGAAGCCGCCCAAGCGAGTACGGCTGGTTTTGGCTCTTCAGTAATCTCGGGAGACGTCCGCCTTTCCGCCGCTATGCGGGTGAGCGGACATCAGGCGGCCAGTCGCTTAATGAGTACGCGGCCGTGTTTGAGGACCACTCAAAATTGCGAACTAGCTGCAAAGACAAGCGCCACGACAACATGATTGCCGAGCACCAGAGCTGTGTCTGTCCCGCGACCAGCTTTCGCTGCTGAATGTCAGCGCCAGGAACTCCGACTCCGAGGCTGCGGCCCCATCTAAGCCATATCGCGGCCATCATGTGTGAACGGCAGCACATCTCGCGCGTACGTTGATGCCTAGACAAGTCCTAAAGCAGCAAGGCTCGCCGACGCAAACTACGAGGCATTTCGGACTTGCCACCGGCCTCAATTGACGATTGCCGCGACAATCTTCTACCTTGGCTGATCATGCAAGCCTTCCTGGCCGTAGTCAGCACCAAGCCGGCGTACCGCACGGCGACCAGGCCATCGGGCCGGCTCGGCTCGGGCAGGGCGATCAATTTCACACGGCGTTTGCATCCCCCTGCCGCACTGCGACCAATAGTGCGCTGGCCGTGCGGTGTACATTGTTGCGTGTTTCAGTGTCCGTGCTCAGGAATAGAGCGCGGGGCGTGTTTCCCGACACGACTGTCGTCTCTCTTTAACCGCGGCGCGATCACGGCTTGACCAGAAGCTCTCAGAGGAACGGACGGAGCGCGTAGACCTATTTTGTGGTTCGATACGCCGCCCCTCGCGTCGATGGCGTCAATATCCCTTGCGGCGAAATGCTCAGTGAAGATCTGGCGGCGTGGCAACGGAAGTAGCACGCAATCACCAGGAGTTCTGCGCACGCCCAGCGGTAGATCGCTCTCAGATCACCGATACGGTCGATATGCGCGCGCAACTATCCTGCACCTGGCCTGCCACTGAAGTTTCATTCAGCGGCGTCATTTCTCGGAATTTGCAGCGAGACCGAACTTTAGCCCGCCAAAACTCGAGCTTGCCGCCGTGATCACGTTGGGGGGCTGGTTGCGCAGTCGGGGCTATGCAGCAGAGCCGGCGCCTGACTGCCCACCGGGCCGCTCTTCGCATTATTGTCTGCCCATGTCTCCACTTTTGTCCGGGGCATCCGCAAGGGACACAAGGACAAGTGGGACATTGAGGCATTCGGCTGGAAAGCGGCTCTTGAAGGCCTTGGTGAAGGCGTTGTCGGCGGCTTGCAGGTCCGCGAAACGCCTCGCGTGTCGCCGCGCTGATAGGGTTAAAAGGTCACGATCACGCGATATGAACTCACCGCCGCCACCACCATGCCGGTACGACGGAGGCTGCAGCCGGCAACGAATCGAGAAAATCCAAATGTGATGGAGGCGCGACTAGACGACCTATCAATTTATGCAGGAGAATTCGGGACTCAGGTCACGTAGCTTGCGGTGATCGTGACTGGGAGATTTTCTCCAATGTTGATCGTTGACACTATTTTGAAACCAGACCGGTTTGGCGGCATTGGACTATTCTCAGCCACTCTTTTGCCTAAAGATTCGTTGATTTGGATTCATAATCCTATCGTTGACATCGCGGTGACGCCTGAGCAGTACGAAGCTCTAGCTCCAACATTTCAAGCTCTACTCGATAAGCATGCCTATCCAAGAGATTACAGGGCTAGCGATGGCGTTATGGAGTATAATGCTGACAACGCCCGCTTCATGAACCACAGCAGTCAGCCAAACACATATCAAGACGATCATTGCCGTATTCTAACGGCGCGTGACGTACAACCTGGTGAAGAACTGACTTGCGATTACTTGTTTCTCGATCCAAAGTGTGACCTATCGTGGAACAAAGAACCATCGGCGAACGTTGATGCTCCAACGGGCTAGGCGGTAGTAGATTGAGTTTGCGTTTAACCACTTCGCCTTCGTCGCCGAATTTGCCCGGAAGAATTTCGGCAACTCGTTGAGGTTATCGGCGGACGCTAGCTTTTTTTGGGCTGCCTCGCCTACTTCAGGCAAGATCTCCGCCGATGTGCCCGATCTCGCACTTACTTGAAAATTGATGACCCTCGATTGATGACCCTCGATCGATTCCCAATCACCTGCTGAGGTGGCCCGACATATCCTGATATTATCCTTGGGATACGCTGATTGCGCCGGTTAATGTCAGAGTCGCGGATGTGCTGTTCACAAACGGTCTTGATCAGGGATTGACGGAGCCTGAGACCCTTAGCACATTGTAGCAGAAGCCGCGGTTTAGCACGCCCAGCCTGTGTCGGCCGCGAACCAACGAAATCTAGGGCCCAAAGTGCCATCACGCCTCAATTTTCGTTCTTGATCTCGATCTCTTGATTGATGACAGCGCTTTCTACGAAGTTGCCTAACGCTTGAGCGGTCGAGTTGTAGATAGACGGCTCATCGTTTGGTCCGCGCAACGTGAGAACGAAGGCGACCTCTTGCGCGCCGACATCACTGTTGGTCTGCCACCCGAATTGATACAGGTCCCGCGCGTAGATACGCGCATAAAGCCGGAGTTGATTACCGGAGAAGGCCAAGCCCGCGCCTTTTGAGAAATCTCGGCAATGTCTCCGTATGGGCTGCCACTTCTTCAAGTTCTCTCGCGCATCACCCTCCGGTATAGTCGATTCCAGCATCGTTCCCAGTAGCGATTTCCAGTCGTCCGGCTTCACAGGATACTGGAGAGAAGTTACAAGGCGTGTCGCGAAATAATTTGCGTCCGCAAACGGAGACACAACCGGCTTGAGCACAGCCGTGAGAGTGGCGCGTCCCCGAAATTTGCCGTTGTGCACCATTTCCGGCGGAATCGGGATACCCGACCAATAGTACGCAACTCCCGGCTGGAGCTGTGCAGTCCACGTCAGCGCAACTGTTCCGGGCGCACAGGACCAGGGCATGGTGCCCTGATACGGAGTGCCCCACCCTAGTTGCGGATGATGCTCGTCGAGCTCGCTCGCGCTCACCAAGAGCGCCTTCACCAGATCAGGCGTCGGGTTGCGGAGATTGGCAAACGTGTGCGCTGCGAGGGATGAGACCAGCGCCGTCGGATAGCTGCTGCCGATATCTGTAACGCCACCAAGCATCCGAAGCTCGGAAAACCAAGAAACATCCGGCCGAAGCATTCCATCCGGCCCAGGCCCGCCAAGGCAGCGAGGGCAAGGATCCGCAGGATTGCCGCCCGCGTTAGCCTGACGGCCACCAACAACGATGGCGGCTTCACAGTCTGCCGGCGGTTCTGGCCTCGCGCCCCCGGTCGCAGAAACATTGCCGACAGAGACAACAGGCAAAACACCGAAGTGGCGGCTTAGGCCCGTCAACTCATGACCAAGGAGACTGACGGTCTCAGGATCATCGCTGACTTGGTTTGCCGAAATATTCCAGACTTTGGTTTCCGGGTGCGCCCTCATCGCGTCGGCGAGATGGTCGATAAGATCCTGTTCGTCCACCCTGGCGTTACTGTTGCGCGCCGGAACGGCCTGGACTGTGCCGATCCGGCAATTGAGGTCAGGCAGATTTCTGTTTGTATTCCAAGCGTGTCCTTGGACCACGAGAGAGCTGATGGCGCTCCCGTGTTTTCGATCGGCTTGCGCATCAGTCACCAGCTTTCGCGTGCGCCACGCTTCCGCGCTCGCATAACTGGCCGCATGGAGTCCACCGTCCACAACTCCTACGATGGGCGCATCATCAAGATTGACCGGAATGGCGGGGTGTGCTCCCTCGCCTGGGGCGGCAACCCGAACTGTGCGTACAGGGTCAATCCTGTAAGAAGTTCCCGAAGCGAGCAATGCACCGAGAGCGTCGCGGCTCGCAATGCGAACGGTACCACGGCCCACCCCCGTGTTCCGGTAGTTTCGCATCGCCCGCGCGATTCCCGACTGTCGCTGAGAAGCTAGATCTCGGGGCGGCTCCGTCGCCGCAGCCCCGTCTGGCCCAGGAAGCAAGCGGACGCTAGGGAAAGCCGGCAGCAAGACTTGCTGCCGAGAGAGCAGCTCTACCTTTTCCAGCAGAACCTCGCGGCTTTGTCGCGTACGAAACGGCGCGAGCCAAACCACAAACAACCGCCCTCCATCCTCCTCGGGTGCGGCCTGCCAAAGATCATCAAGCGACCTGCCCCGCGTGCGATCGGCTGGAGTGAAAGACGACAAACTTTCAACCCGGGAGATATCGGCCTGAACTGGATAGTTTACGGGATGTTCGATCGCGCGAGCTAAGTTGTCGAGGTGATTGATATCAGCTTCGATCAAATACCCGCCGCGGTACGGGGCCACGAGCCGACAACCATTAACCGGACTAAAGAGATCATCGGGTGTGTGCGTTGGAGCGAGTGAATCCTCCGAAAACATACGCACGACCAAATGAGCCGTCCCAGCAAAAGATGGCAGGACGCTTCGCGAACTGAAGAGGCTCCGAGCAGAAGCGGCAAGGATGCGTTGTTGCGCCGGAAGCCGCGCAAATACCACGCTCCGTTGGCTCTTTCCGCGTGCAGTTGGAGCTTCCGGCTTCGGGTCCATCTGTAGACTTAAAACCGGATTCAGTAAGGGAGGCGCTTTGTCCGCCACAGGCTAATCCTCCTGCTTAAAGTATTGATAGATGGCCTGGCGCGTAACACCAAGCAAACGCGCAATATTGGCTGCAGAAACCTTTTCTTTCAACCCCAACGCGAGATGTTTCTTTTGCTCAGGACCAAGCGGCGTACGCTGCGGCATTGAGGAGCCACCCGCCCTGAAGTTGAGAATTGCTAGGGCGACAGCACCGAAGTCGAGATCACGCCTGTCAAGCAATGCATGTCGTCGCGCGGTAAGTGAGATGGTCTCGATGTCCGCTCCGGACAAGCCCTCCGAAAGAACCGAGAGAGGATCGGCAATTTGCTCGCCGTCCTGATCCTCAAAGAGGAAATGCTTCCAAAGATCAGCGCGAACCTCGACTTCTGGTGGCCCAAACTCAATCTTGTATGGAAAGCGGCGCCAGATGGCCGGATCAAGCAAGTGAGCGTGATTGGTCGCTGCGATGACAACGGCATGCGGATCAAGGGAATCCAGACCTTGAATGACCGTGTTGACCACGCGTTTCAGCTCGCCAAGTTCGTTCTTGTCGTCCCTAAGCTTTGCGATGGCGTCCATCTCATCCAGGAACAGCACCGCGTTCTTTGACGGCACGAAGTCGAACACGCTTCTGATGTTCTTCCCGGTATCGCCAAGCAGAGAAGTGATTACCGAATCGAGGCGAACCACATAGAACGGGCGGCCGAGACTTGCCGCGATATGACCGGCAAGTAAGGATTTGCCGGTACCGGGCGGCCCCGACAGCAGCAGATTGAGTCGGGACGCGAGCCCTTTGGCATTAAGTTCATCGATGTGCTGAGTGTCTGTTAGGAAATCGCGGAAAACACGATTTCCCTCTTCGTTCAGGAAAAGTGGATTGGCTGGCCACGGCTGCTCTTCAACCAGCGGCAGCCGCGATTTCGAATCGACCGGCAATGTCTCAACGTATCCAGACGCACGCAGCGGCACGCCGCGCTTACGAATCAGCGCCCTCAGCTCTTTTGCAGCCCCTTCGTCACCAGCCTTCGCAAGCTCACGCGCGAGGTTTCCCGCGACCCGCCGCACGCGCGTGTAGTCCGCCGCGAGAGCTGCATCTGTGAGTTCAATCAGGTGTTTAGGGTCGAGGGGCACGCTAGTTTCTCCGATTTTCCGGTTGCCATTTTTTGTAAAGTAATTTCGCATATTTGACAAGTGAAACATTCTTATTGTAAAGTATGCCAGTCAAACCGACAAAGGATACGAACATGTTGCACAATCAAGAAGTTACCAGCCAGCTGCACCCTCGCCCGGGCAGCTTTCAGATTCTGGTGGCCGGAACCGACCTCCAGTTTCGCCCCCTGAGCTTGACGGACCCGGAGCCCACCGGTCGTCAAATCATTGACGCAACGGGCGCCCAGCCAGCCGACGAATATGCGGTGCTCCAGTGGCCCGCCAGTGGTTCGCTCGAGCGCTTGGGTCTGGACGAGACCGCCGATCTGCGAAAGCCGGGTGTCGAACGTTTCATCGTGGCGCGGAGCGACCGTGACTACCGCTTCGAGATCGACGGCAAGGAGCAGGAGTGGCCCGAGCCGACCATTACTCGTGAAGCGTTGCTGGCGCTGGCCGGCCAGGACCCCAGTCAGTTCTCAGTTTGGCAAGAGTTCAAGAATTCGCCGGACAAGGAAGTGCTGAGCGGCCATCCCGCTGACCTCGCCGAGAAGGGGGTCGAGCGGTTCTACACCGTCATGAAACACACCACAGAGGGTAATGATGGCAGTGCTTCCCATCCGTGATCGTGCCTATTTGACGGAGCGCGGCATCGCGTTCGAGGAAGTCGATGGCAACGAGAAGGGTGTAATCTTTCCAGATTACGTCCTGCCTGCCGGGCGCTTTGATCAGTCAAAGGCCGATATTTTGGTGCTGTTGCCACCAGGATATCCCGACGTCCGCCCCGACATGTTCTTCGCTATGCCTTGGATCAAGCTTTCCAGGTCTGCGCAGTATCCACGGGCGGCGGATCAAGCCCACGACTTCCACGGACGCCGTTGGCAGCGTTGGTCACGTCACAACGACCAATGGAGGCCCGGAGTCGATGGCATCTGGACCATGCTACGCCGCATCGACACGGCATTGGAGGCCGCCGCATGAGCAACTTCAATGTCGTTCTCCTTGAACAGCAAGAGGCCGAACTGCGGGACCTGGTCTTCGCGACCAAAGATGTCGAAGGCGCCGCTTACGTGTTGATGCGTGAGTGCAAGATCGCGAGCGATCCTTGGGATCGACGCTCGCGGACCAAGTTCGTGGCGCGCGAAGTCGTCCCTATCCCTGCCGAGCACAGAGTGTCGTCCAGCGCGCAGCATGTCACTTGGGACACAAGGGGCTTCGTTGCACTTCTGCAACGCTGCCAACGCGAGGATCTAGTCCTTGGCATTGTGCACTGCCATCCCCACGGGCCTCGCGACTTCTCCGAACAAGACGACCTCAACGAGGCGGAATTGCTCAGGACTGCGTGCAACCGCAACGGGCCAGGAACCAAGCTCGTCAGCATCCTATTCTATGACGACGGTGGCATTCGGGCACGCGTTTGGCAATTTCCCGAGCACAAAGCCGACTGCAAATCCGTAGCTGTATTTGGTGAAAGGTTCAGGGTTCATCTCCCTGGTGGCTTGTCACCGGTCTCAGAGGTGTTCGCACGGCAGGTGCTCGCCTTCGGTGACTCTCTTATGTCTCAGCTCAAAGCCTTGAGGGTCGGCATTATTGGCGGTGGCGGCACCGGCAGTGCGACGGCAATGCTCGCCGCCCGGGCTGGCGTCGGTCAGATCGTTATCGTGGATGACGACATCGTCGAACCGACCAATTTGAATCGCCTTCACGGCGCGACCCAGAGCGACGCCGACGTCAGGAACGGCAAAGCTGACGTGGCCGCTCGCGAAATCGCTCGGATGGGTCTCGGTGTTCGAGTGGTGCCTTTGAAGGGTTGGGCCAACGCTCCTCACGTTCGAGACGCCCTCAAATCGTGCGATGTCATCTTCTGCTGCACCGACGACAACTCAGGCCGCATTTTCCTCAATCGGTTGGCCTACTTCTATTTCATTCCAGTCATCGATATGGGACTGGCAATGGCGGTAGCAAAGCCGCCTGCGAAGGGCATGGCAGAGATCTCGGCTCGCGTGACGACTATTCTTCTCCCCGAGACCTGCCTGCTCTGTCGGGATGCTGTTGACACCGATCTTGCTCGCGAGGAAGATCTGCGGCGGCGCAACCCAACGGAATATGACCGTCAGAAGCGAGAGGCCTACGTGCGCGGCGAAGGCAATCCTAACCCGGCCGTCGTCACGTTCACGACTGAAGTGGCTTGCATGGCCGTCAATGAACTTATCAATCGC
The DNA here is from genome assembly GCF_028128665.1 of Bradyrhizobium sp. CCBAU 45384. Taxonomy (NCBI): domain Bacteria; kingdom Pseudomonadati; phylum Pseudomonadota; class Alphaproteobacteria; order Hyphomicrobiales; family Nitrobacteraceae; genus Bradyrhizobium; species Bradyrhizobium sp. CCBAU 45384. The sequence goes on along the minus strand of NZ_LBIZ01000109.1, from coordinate 221,060 downwards.
ATTGTTGGCTATCGCAAACGCGAAATGGGAAGCGAACATCGGCGACGCTTCCTATTTTGCGAGGATCGAGCGACCTCTGCTTCCCCCCGCAGCTCATGCCCAATATGCGCCAGCAAGTTTTACTGGGGCATGGCGGACAGTAAACCCTTCCTCGATTTAGTCGGATGAACGCACTTCTCCGGACTATTTTGCTGCTGCTCGTCTGGCTCGGCCTAGTCAAGAGGCCGCGCTATCAGGCACGTTTTGCCGAACAACATCCCTCAGCATCCGAACTGGCTGACAACGACCTTGTGGTGGTTCAGTCAGGTGGGTTCACAAAATGGGCGTGTTTCAAATGCCCATGTGGGTGCGGTCAGAAGATCGCCCTGTCTCTACAGAAGGATCGACGGCCTTCGTGGTCAGTTGTCGTTGACTGGCTTCAACGGCCGACGGTCGCTCCTTCCATCAACCAACCTGCCGGCTGCCGATCCCACTTCTGGATAAAGCGCGGCGACGTGGAATGGGCCGGAGGTCCATAATAAATCAACCCTAGGAGATACAGATGAGAAAACTTCGAAAATATACTCTCTCGCATAACGATAGCCGGGATCGCTGGGAACTTCGGCAAGATAAAACACGCGATCTCGTCAAATCGTTCGATACCAAGGCAGACGCTACGGCTGGCGGAGCGCTGTCGCGCGCGCTCGGCAAAGAGGGTGGCTCAGTTAAGATCGAGAAGATTTCTGGAGGGTACCAGGAAGAGCGCACTTTCCCGCGGAGTGCCGACCCGCCTAAGTCAAAAGGCTGAGGGAAACCTATGCGCTTCGATTTTCCTGTGGGTGCCGGCACGTTCGAGATACCTGACGATTGGTGGCGCTTCGCAAACATGGAAGGCTTCCGACCGAGTCCAGGTGGCTACTACCCCTATCGGCTAAGTGCCGAGAAAGACATTGACGCGGTGCCTATTGCCGATGTTGAGCCGCCGCGACGACGGCCGGACATCCCCATGCTAAAGAAATACAAAAATGGTGCCGGTCCTCTTTGCTTTTCAATCTCTTGAATGTGCGCTGCCTCCGATCGAGGTCTATCGCTCTCCGTCAGGTCCGTACCTCTTTACGGTCCACAACGGCTTTCATCGGTTTTACGGCTCGGTAGCAGCGGGGTATACAAGCTTACCGGTTCTCGTTTGTGAGCCTCTCTGAGGGGAATTTCTTGGGAGAGATGTTTTCGTGGCAGAAGAATTCGAACGCCTCCATGCCGGTAAGCACAGCATTGCGCAGGAGCTGTTTATCAAGACCGCCGATGAGAACTACGTAACAGCGCGGTTTTGCTTTGCCAACGAGCTCAACGTCGATTTCTTCTGGAACGCCGTGCATGGTCTTGAGAAGTATCTCAAGGCTGCATTGCTGATGAATGGTCGCTCCGGCAAAGATTTCCCTGACGGCGGCAAACGTAGGTTGTTTCGCCATAATATCGTTGAGCTGCTCGATGCGGTCCGTCCGCTCGCTCCTGAACTCATACCGTCCACACTGGTCCGGCCGGACGTTCTGCCCGAACCCTACTGGCGTGAAGAGCCCATCGAGCAATTCGTGTCCCGGCTGTACGACATGGGCAACGAGCACAACCGCTACCAGCTAACCGGTTATGTTTGCCGCAGCGAGGATTTACTCAAGTTCGACCTTCTCGTCTTCGCCATTCGACGACTATGCCAGCCGCTTGAGGTTCATTTTCTCGGGAAACCCCGCCATGGCGTTCCGGATGAGTCAAAAAGGCAGCGCATGGAGCGGGACCATCCTTCGTCCTCCGACCTTCAGTCGACGTTTGAACAAATAGCGGGCGGTGGGCGGGGGCCGCTCCTGAGAGAGGTCGCTTTGAACTGGAATATACCATTTGCCCCGGCTGACTATCCGCACCCACCGTTAAGATATGGCGCCTCTTCAGCAAACCCAGTGCTGGTGCGGAGAATCCTCGAACCTCTCGATTCCGGGGATGCGCAACAGGCGATAGATTCAGACCAGCTCTGGCAATGGGCTCAGGACAACATCTTCATTCCGAAGGAATACGTGAAAGCTTACAATGACGACCGGTTGAGACGGAAAGCAACTGTGCGGAAGAAGTAGGGTTGATCGTTCGTCCTACCAAATTTCCAACAGGGAATAGTACCCCGGCCATTTTCTCTTTAGCCTGACATCAACCGCTTGCCGTCAATACCGGCACAGGAAACTTTTTTGTCTCCCGACTGGACTGCCGCCTACGTCGCGTCAAGACGCGGGGCTGGAATAGCGATCAAATGCTTGCCGGCTGGCGTCGGGCTTGGGCCGAGCACCAGAACAAGGCGCTTGGACGCGCGGGTTACACTGCGCGCGTCGATCATCGATCGCTTGCCAAACAACGCGCCGAGGCATTGCACAAAGGCGATCGTAAGCTGCCAGCCACACTGCGGCGTGCCCCCGAGGTCCATGTCGGGCCGAAAGTCAGCAACGCTGTCGGGCTGCGGCCGGAGAGCAAGGTCCGGAAGACGGACCGAAGCGGAATCGCGAAGGGATGAAAGCCACAAGCGAACACGAGCTTCGCTATCCAGAGTTCGATCAAGGCAGCCGCGCGCAATGGACCATGGGCCGGCTAGCCCACAACGCACATGCTTACGCTAAAGCAGCCGCGAAGGCTGAACGCCAGGCCTCAAGATTGCGCGAGCGGCAGCTCTACTACGCCAGGCTCGCCCGCGAAGATGAACGATTGCGTGACCATAGCGAGCGCGGAGAGGCGGCCCGGAAGGCGCATGCACGCCATCGGCTGGCCGAGATTGCCTTTTGGCTCAACGAGCTTGATCTCCTCTTCCTCGCGCTGCTTGGCCTTCGCGAAGCCCAGTTGGTCCGGCGCTCCGTATGGGCCAATCGGTTCTTAGGTAGGCGCGAGCATTTGCGCACGGGCGGCCGGGGACGCCCCTGAATGCCTTATTAGGCAGGTACCCGACGCGTCGATTTCTATACCGCGACTATCCCGCCCCCCAGCGACTCTTGCAACCCGGTCCGACTTGCCGCAATCAGCGCCACTACCCGAAACCCAATCAAGATGGTAGTAATCAGTAGACTAGTCAACCAAGCGTCCTGCGCTCTCATTGCAAAGACGAAGCGCGGGCGACTATCGATGATTTTAAATTCTTTAGCCGATTGCGGTCCGCCGGGGATTTTTGATGTGGCAGGGAATTCAATATGTAACCTCGGCGCTTAGCTTGGTTGCCTTCATCGCTGCTGCGGCTTTCTACACGATCGTCCGGACGTCGAACGCGAGAGCCCGCCTGATCGAAACCGCGGACCCAACGGCTCGAACCGAGCTCGTCAAAGCTGAGTTAGAGTTTTTTGACGTTAAGACAGAAATCCTGACAAGAGAGAAGCAGTTTCAGGTTGCGATAGAGCAAATTCGCGCACGTGCGCGACGCTTCTTGATCACGTCGGTTGTTGTTTGCGTACTCGGTCTCGCCTTTTTAGCACTTGCAGCTTACGCGATCTCGTCGACTATTCCCATGAGGTCAGGACAGGCCGAGCAGAAGACCCTAGTGCTTCCATCTGCCAATGCAAAACCGCTACCAGTGAGGATACTCACCGCTCGCATTTTTTGCGAACTAAGAGACTTGGTGCGGGACGATGCACCGAATGCTCCTATGTCATGGCACCGAGCGTTTTTGCTCAATGGGGATTACGGCGTGGCGATACATTTGTCACTTGAAGTCGTCGATACTGGAGATCTAGCCATCAGTCGAACAGACAACATCAGCCTGCCCCACACCCGCAACTTTACGCAGCCTCTCAATAAATCGATGCGAGACATCTATTTGGAATGGAAGAGTGGCACGAACCTTTACGACTGTCCGAGCAATTTGGCGGCGACCCTTGGTTTTGGTTCTGCAGTTGATAACGGCGCGCGGGCAACGGGGCCGACACTTTCCTCGCCGGCGGCGTCAGGCGGCGCCTTCGGCCAAACAATGAAGTTCGTGGTCACAGGGAATCCTAACGACGCTGACGGCTGGATGCTTACAAGTTTCGAGAATACCAGCGCTGTTACAGGACTACCTGGCGTCAAAATCAATAAGATGACGTTTGCGTTCGCGCCAGGTCCGAACACTGGCAAGCGGATTGGCCAATCAATGTCACGTACACCAAATGTAGCCGCGCTCTCGTTCCTGGATGAATTGCTAAGCCGCCAGTGAACATTACTAGGCCGGCCAGCCGTCAAACTTGCCGCGCCAGTGCCAATTGCGCCACGAACGATAGTTGACCTTCGTGGCGAGCACCGGGTGGCGGAGGATGCCGCTGCGGTAGATCACGATCGCGTACCTGCCGGGCAGCCGCATCACTTCCGATGGGTCAAGGAGCCAGCGCCCCGTTTCGTATTGCCCCGTCGAGTGCTGTTGGCGAAGAAGATCAACGTTCGCTTGCGAGACGCCTTCGTTGCAGGATAATGACGTGGTTTGACCGACGATCTCAGAAACGAACCTCGCGGCCTCAAGGTCGCTAACATTGAAGAACACCTTGCAGGTCGCGTTCGCGAGAAACGACCCTGCGCGGCAGTAGATTGCGCGGAGCTGGCTCATGTCTTGGAAGACCAACAAAGGCGTACAGTAGGCATGCACGTACCCTACCCGAGGTGCAGATCGTCTGCAGAAGCTCGTTGAAAGATTTCGGGGGAGCGTGGAGAGGGTACGGACTTGGCGCTGTTCTGGTTCGAGCCGCATCACGTAAAGATCATGTCGAGGGGATTGAGGTGATCCGAATGCTGCGGGTTTGTGGTATCTAGGTTTCGAACTTTGCCGAGCTTTGCGCGCTGCCGACGTGTAATCGCGCTACTTTCACTTTTGATGTCGGTACAGACAATGGAGCCGCATAGTCGAGGAGGTTTGGGATGACGACGCCCACTCCCTTGCCCGCGCCCATCGGTGCGAACACGGCGATCATACCATCCGTGTTGAAGCGCAAAAAAGAACGGCCTACCCGGCCGACAATGGGTCCAGATCCTCGGCGCGCCCCCGACCAGAACGGCTCCCCATCGGCTGGCGAAGCGTGCGGAGCCTAGTGTGCCACCGGGATTAAAACCGGGCCATCGGTGAATCGTATAGAGAATCTTCGAAATGCGAACGACTGCCGAGAGCAGAAAACGCACCGCCAGCGCGGTGGCCTGAAGCAGCCACAGCCGTATCTGCACCATATGGTCAATGTGGCATTTGACTTGGTGAGGAGCCAAGATTGCAATGCGCGCAATCGAGCTAAGCCTGTGAAAGACGGTTGGGTATTAAGAGAATTGCCGTATATCAAGAAATAGCCCGCGAAGACCACGAACAGCACGCACTCTACTGAGGTTTGGCGGTGATGCAGCTGAACGAGGTGCGAGCCACCTTGTACTAGATCGGCAGTGGCGTCCGCTCAGCTACGAAATTTTCAGAGGCGCAAAAGGGGTCCAACATCTGACCATCGCCGGCGTCGAGGTCCGCTGGTCGCGCGCCAGGAGGCGGCGACGACCGATGCCGCACGCTTCGAGCTTGAGCGTATGCGCCGCTTCCTCCTCATCAAGCTGGAGGCCACTATCCACGGAGAAATGACGCGTGACTTCATTGGACAGGTTGAACGCGACCTTGCTGGACAGCAAAGAGCGGCTTAGGAGGCTCGAAAGTTCGCTGGGCGATCCGCTCAAAGCCGCAGGAAGCCCCGGCACCGAATTCGGCTCCGATGACTATCTCGCCCTGGCGGCGGAGATCCGCAGGCAGGTCGAACGGGAGCAGCAGTCCATAGCCCGCTTGGAGAAGCTGCGCACGACCGTGCGTTTGCGCGCGCGCTGAAACGCGACACTCGAAGTCTCCGGCACCATCAGCGGCACAGCATCTACACCTCAGGCACCGTGCGGGTCGGCGGCACCGGCAGCGAAACCTGCTCGTCCCCGCCGACTACGGCGAGAACCGCTACAACCCCGCCACCGGCCACATGCAGGCCTGAGTCTCTCGCTAATCCCACCGCATGTGGTAGGTTTGGGTAGACGACCGAAGCCACGTATTGGCAACAAATCGGCCATTCCGTCTTGCAAATCCGTGGCCCCGACTCTGTCGCCAGTTGAGAGATCTTCTTGCCTGAAATTTAATTCCAATTTAATCGAATTGACTGAAATAAAATTTCTTGCCTATTCTGATCAACGGACCACGATGTCGCCATTGACGTCAGGCCTATCTACCTCAATCCTTTCAACTATGGAGTGCGAGAGTGCCTAAGAGCGGCATCTTTCGAACATCGTTCGAGTTTCCCGATCGGAGTGCCCACGTCATCGTTGAGCATTTGAAGGCTGATGCGCTAGATGCCGTCGCCGATTACCTCGAGCGGAAGCAGGCGCGCCAGCGAACTGAGCGCTACGGAAGCGACATTCGGTGCTGCCGAATGCTCGCTCACCTCTTCAGGGCCGATGCAGGCCATTGCACATGAAGAAAAAGGGATACGGCGATTTCGCCGTATCCCTTTTAGTTTTCAGTCAGCCGACAGTTTGAGCGCTTGGCTTTCGTAGGCGGGCGGGGAGCATAGCTTCCCAGGTCACGCCGTACTGCTCTAGCTGGCTTGGGACATTGCGCCTGAGCACTTGGGAAGCAAGCGACAGCCCCATAGCGGGCCCCGCCTGCATGCCGTACCCACCGGGCGCCGAAAGGTGAAAAAAACTGGGCTCCTCAGGATCCGGCCCGATAACCGGCACGCGGTCAGCGACAAAGGGCCGGTGACCGGCTGTCGCCCATTGTTCCTCTTCGACAAATGACACGCCAAGGCATTCCTGGGCCAGCCGCCGGATTTTTGACATCTCGGCCGGATCCGGAACGGTGTCCGTCGGGTGGCTCAGGGTTTCATCTTCAGCACTCATCATCAGTTGGCCATCGTCCTCGGTCGCAAAGTAGAACGATTGAAGAAACACAAACTGGTTGAGCGGCGGCAGCCGGTCGGGCTGACGGATATGAGCGATTAACCGGTGACGCTTAAAACACTGGATGCCGATTTCGGTGATACCGAACCAGCGATTCACCACATCACATTTCGCACCAGCTGCATTGACAACAACAGGAGCGGTGAACGTTCCGTTGGTGGTGATAAGCTTCCAGCTCCCTGCCGCGGTCCTTTCGACGTCTAGAAGATCGGTGCGGTCGAGAACATAGCCGCCGGGGTTCTCGATGGAGGCCCTCAGGGCAGAGGTGATCGCGAACACGTTCAGCCTTCTGCCGTTCTCCAGAATTCCTGCCGCGCGGCGATTGCAGGACACGTAAGGCAGCATTGCCGCAAGATCAGTCCCGGTAACGTCCCTCCAATCACGCGACCCGCTCGCTTCAGCCTTCATGAACAGTCGCCTGATCTCTTCGTCGCGGTTTTCCTTGGCGACGCAATAGAAGACCTGAATCGGCCGGGTCAGCGGTTCACGAAAGAAGCGGCTGCTTGCGCAATCCAGAAACGGCAGACTTGCTCTCGTAAGGCTTGCCACCTCGGCATTCGAATAGAAGAGCGCTGAATAAAGCCTCGCGTTCTGGTTGGTCGAGAGCCGTCCTACGCCCTGTTCGCGCTCCAATACCAGAACTCGGATCCCGGCCGTGCTCAGGAAATGCCCCCCCCACAATCCAAGCGATCCACCACCGATGACAATTGCGTCGTAATCCCTCTTTAAGACCATCCTCGCCTCCTTCACCCGGCAGGATAAAGTTAACGGCTAGGGAACTCCCGTCAACATAAATTACACAATAAAATCATACACTTATTTCCAAACGCCAGGAAAGTTTGCACCCAGGGTGGACAATTCCGCCAAGTACACGCTAATTTTTCCAGATTCTTGAAATCATTCTCACTCCCCGGAAAATTTTCATGCCACCCCGCCAGCCTCGAGTTGCGGCAGAGCGCCTGACAGCCGCATTCAGGAAATACGACGAATACTTGCAAGCAGGGCGAGAAGACCTTCTTCGGGAGCATTTCGACGGTTCGGATGGAAAGCCGGTTTGGAAAACCGTCACCAACTACATGAAAGACCGGCAAAGCGCCGCGGGCAAGACGATGATCGTCAGCTTCGTCGAAGCGATGGAAGAATTGCCCGGCATCCTTGAGCAGCACGAAGAGCGTCAGAAGGTTGCGTATTCATTTATCATCAAAGAATTGGGCCTTTCAGCAGAGAGCGACGACTACGTCAGCTCGATCGCCGACTACGTGGGCAACTATCATTTCTATTCCAATTTGAAGGCCGAAATCAGACCTAGGGGCAGCTTCCTCATCAGGCAGGCCGAAAAGCTACCTTCCATGGTCTTCCAGTTTGCTTATCAAATGAAACTTACACACTCAAAAGGCAGCCGCAGATGTGACGGCTTTGTCTTCGAAAGAAACGAGCGGGTATTTTTTCTCGGCGCGTCGCCGACCAGCATATTCTACGGCACCTTTACCGCGCGTGTGCCGGATGAGCCGGGGAAAGCCTTGTTTGGGACAATTGCCATTGAGGAGATAGGCATCCAACGCGTTCTTTTTTCGCAAGCTGCGCTTCTCCCCTACAAGAATGCTTCACCCGCAGGACAGGAGCGCACGATCGAGGAGTGGCTGCGAACTCCGATCGTTACAGTCTAGTATTTGTGGCGCTACTAAGTGTCGGCGTTGCAAATCCGTCACCCGCCAAACACCGACCTTCTTGCAAATCCGTGACGCGACTCACCTCCGGCACCAAAGACTACACGATCGAAGGTGTGCGCGTTCGCATCTACAATCCCGCAAAAACGGTAGTCGATCTCTTCCGCTATCGACGGAGCGCCGGAAAGCGCTATCAAAAAAGTCCCGGCCTTAATCTCGCACTTGAAGGCCTGCGCGAGGCACTACGAAAGCGCAAAGCATCGCCTGCCGAAATTGCCCGCTATGCAGAGGAAGCCGGGGTCTGGAAAGTCGTGCAACCCTATCTTGAGGCTATCACGGCGAATGCCTAAGAAGCCGAAGCCTCCGATCAAGAACATTGGCGCGTCCGTCCGGTCGCGCCTGCTCAACCTTTCAAAGCGGCGCCGCCAGCCATTCGATCTTCTCCTCAACAACTACGTTCTTAAACGCTTACTTTGCCATAGTAGCCGTAATGCCCACGCAGCACGGCGCCGACGGCTTGTTTCAGCAGCGGCGGACGTTTGAGCGGCTGGCTGTCTGCAGGAACGAATCAAGACGCGGGGACGCAGCGTGCCGAAGGTTTCGCGTGAGGATCAATCCAGCGCAAGGCACTCGGCCAGAATTGCTGCTCGACCCGCCCTTCATCGCGATGCGAACTCAGGTGGGGCATTTTTTATATAACCGCAGAAGATCACCGGATGGAATGCAAGCCGCGCATCCTTGCTCCCGATCGCCAGACTTTACCAAGCATTCCTAAGCGTCCCGATTCCGGCGCTCGCCGCTATGGCCCAGTCGTCTGACATCTCTGGGACCCTCCACGCGCGGCATCATCGGCCCCATCAATTTCAGCTTGCTGATGGTGTGAAGTGAGCACAAGTTCGGGCGTCGCGATCTGCTAATCGCATTTACCGGCGCCATTGGCGCCCCCCCGGGCAGATCGTCGGTGCTAGGTGTGAATGCGGCCCTGGTCGCTGGACGAGACTTGTGGCGATTGGCATTAGGCCACTCTTTTGCTCGCGAGCCAAACGCGTAACCTGCGTTCGGCCGCCGAGCCTGGATGGAAGATGCTCGATGCCTGTGTTGCTAAATTCCGCGGCGGGACCTTTCCTGGGCAACTGCGACCGCAGCGAGCCCCAACATCACGTCGCCCGTGAAGCCGAAATGAAGGCGATAAAGCCACCAGATTGCGCAGCACCGGTCGAGATCGGACATCGCTAGCGCCCGCCTTATTGCTGCGACCATCCACGCTATCGGCTTCATTCCTCGTATCATCTGGAAAGCTCGCCCTCTCGGGGCCAGCGCTCTCCGTTCAATGACGTTTCGGGCGGTGGCGGCTCGCCATCCGGCGCGCGCACTCACAAAAAGATTGTGATCTGAGATTGATGTTCGCATAGCGTTCTTTTCCGCTTTTCGAAGCTGATCGCGCACGCGTATGTGCATGCGATCTTGCTCCGATCCTATGGCGGAGCTACTGCTTGCAAAACACCCAGATCTGGTAGTGCCATTTGACAGGATTCTATCGATACATAGGTTCACACGATTTCACCGCCACGCAAAGCAACTGCGCCACTTGCGAGGGTGTGATCGTTGCGGTTAGCGACCTTTGCTGCCACTCCTTGAGAATACCACCGCGTCCGTCAAGACAATCAGGCTCGCACCGGCAGGGCCTCCGCGCTTTCGATTAAGCCTTCGACGGTCAACGGTTTGGCTGCCCAATTTTGCGCGAGCTCAGCCCACATCGAGCGCTGCCTGGCAGCCCAACCCTGTCCGACGGCGCTGGCAATTCTCGATCACTTCGCGGAGCAACGCTCCGAACAGTTCGGCCAGCGGCGCACTATGGTGCAGTGCTTGTTAAGATCGCCCAGACGCAAAGATGACGATCCGGCGTACGGCTAAAGGTGCGGCACCGGCCAGGGATCCCGGGACGGCGCGGCTGCGCGCAAAGGGCACTCGGCGACGTCCCTCCGTCCTTCCGATCCTGCGCGCGATGGCGCAACGTCGGACTGGCGGACAGCCGGAGCTACATTGGTCAAGCGAAAGTAACATCCTCGGGTGAGGCAATGGGGGGAGATATTACAGGCCAGATGATAGGTCAGCACTAGGCAGACGAATGCCAGGATGACGACGCATCTCGTGGGCTGCCAGTGGGTCCGAGGATGCGTACCCACTGGCGGCGCGAACGATCCACCGCTAAGCGGTGACTTGTCTATCCAGGTAAGGACAACCGAAGTGATCGCAGGGCTCCAGTCCGCCGTGATCGGCTGACCGTCGGGTTGCTTCTCAAACCCGCGTAAGCTTAACGAACCCTCCTTCGTCTAGCTCCGCTTTGTAGGCCCGTTCGTTAAGCAGGATTGTTGTTGGGTTATCAGCGGTCGGCATGTATCCCTCTTCGCGCAGCTTGTCCATGAGGGCAGGTGTGGCCGATTGCCGTGGTAGCGGCATGCCGTAGCGCTGGTTCTCTATGATGAAGGCTCCGAAGTCCGGTATCCCCGCCCGGCCGACTCTAACCACTTGATCCTCCGCAGGGTTATGAACAAGACGAACGCGATTGGACTCATCTAAACCGGCCGTGTAGCGGTGACCTCGGATTTCGTAGGTCATCGTCGGCTGGTCCGAGTCCGGCAAGAGGCCTCCGTGAAACAACCTCTCGACCATCGAGTCAGGAGCGATTTGCGAGCCGTGCGAAAATCTCTGGGGAACAGCGAATGAGACATCTACCGCTTCCTCTCGTGCGGCAGATGATGATGGTCCAGCTTCATTCATGATCTGACTGAACAAGTCATGATCCTCCTGTGTCCAGACGTGTGCCGTCGGTGATTCTGGTGAACGGGCACTATTGATCGAGTTCGGATCCATGAAGCTCTCCTTGCTGTTATGAGAACAAAGGCCTCTTGAAGATCACCCCCAGGGGCTGAGCTGAAGTTCGTCACGGACTCGGACATGGCGGCTTTTTCATCGAGAGACCAAGTTCGAGTGTTAAACAGGCTGGCTTTCGAGAAGCTGACAAAGAGCGAAGAAGAAAGACAAACCCGCGGCCGTACCTGCCACGTCTGATGCGCTCACCCTCCGAGCCAAGTCTCATTGCACCTGACCTCGCAATCGGCGCGCCGGTCTGCGCCGTGCCTCACGCTCACCTGGCGGTAAGGCCGGTTCGGAGGTTCGAGTGATGCGGACCGCAGCAGACCAAGTCTTGTCTCGAACACGCGCATTTCGATCTCTAACGACCAGTCGTTCTGGCTCACAGTTCGAGCCGACGCGCGAGCCGCTAACCGGCCGCCGGCGAGAGAAGACACCGGAATGCGCTTACGGAAGAGTCGGGTAAGCGCGGAGCGAACTCTTCACCTGACCAGATGAAGAACGAAATTGCTCAGAAGCAAAGCAGCCGAAACGATCATCCCGCGCACCGATCAAACTGCGGCGGTGCCGGTGATACCGGGACAGGGTTTGCCGCGGCCTATATTGGGCACTCCGCAACGTGCGTCGTGCTTCCGATCCTGACGCATGCTGCAACCTCGGACTGATAGCCGGGGCTGCATCGAAAAAGCGGAACGTTACATCCTCAGGTGAGGCAACGCGAATGGCTAGCTTTGTCCCAGCCGTTAGTGACGTTCTCCGTCAGGAGATGGCGCTCGTGTCAGCCCGTTGGCAAGAGAATTCTCACTCGCGTCCTTAACAAGGAAAATCGTCGTAATTCGTGTGCGTGCCGAAGTCGCCGCTGAAATGTCCGCTCCCTCTAAGCTGCCGTTGGCGAAGAAACGTAGGCCGCTTTCTTGCTCGCCCATCCGGGCACACGAACGGTAGCTCCTGCGTGTAGCTCCACTGGGTTGACTGAACAGCCCCCCAAGTGGCTCACCAAGATGTAGGGCCCTGACATCCGCGCTCACCAAAGACTTGAGGTCGGCATCCTCGGTGTCCGGGCCGAATAGCCGGGCCTTCTCCCCGTCCCGGGTGACGCGCTCGCGCAGGAGATTGCCAAGATGCACGGCGAGCGGCGCCGAACGCACCTTATGACGGACGACTGAGTCTTGATGGTCGAAAGACGCGAGCGGCCCGTGAGCAGGCGGTTTGCCTGCTGGCTGGCGAGCCGGCCGCGACGGAAAGGTGGAGCACCGATGAATGGTGATCTTGCTCGCGCGCGCGAAACCGCCGCAGGCGTGCTGATTGGCGGCAAGCGTCTGGGCGATGAAGACGTCGCCCACTGGATCCTGAAGGAGCGGACGCAACCAGGCGACGATGAAATGGCTCGAGTTGTCGTCGATCGTGTTCGGCGCCAGCCAATTGTGTCGCAAACTCGCCGCGGCAGCGCAATGTCTGCGGAGCCCGATAACTGCAGCAGCTTCTCATGTTTGTCTCGCCGGCAAGGCCAGCGATCAGATCAAGGGTTAAATGGGCCGCGAAACCAGGCATTTTTATTGCAGACGCTACCGTAAGGTTCGTCGTGACGCACTCCAGCCTACATTGGAAGAGGCGCAATGGCCGTGAGGGATGCGTTCGGGCAAGTGGAAGGCAACTTTGCGCGACCTGTCTGGTCGAAATGGTCGGGCCGGGATCGCGCTCCAGATTGGGTCGAAGATGGCGAGGCAATTTACTCGAGAGGGGCTGGAGCCGGTCCGTGGCCCGGCAGACGAACGCTTGACGGGCCGCGCGGTATTGGGCGCAACCATGGGCAATATCCTCGAATTCTACGACTTCGGCACCTATAGCTTTTTTGCAATACAGATCGCTCAGGCGTTCTTCCCGGCAACCGACCAATTCGCCAGCCTCATGCTGTCACTCGGAACCTTCGGCGTGGGCTTTGTGACCAGGCCGATCGGGGCCATCGTGCCCGGCTCGTATTCGGATCGGGCTGGCCGCCGGCCCGCGATGACCGCGAGCTTTGCCATGATGAGCGCCGCGGTCCTGTTATTGGCTATCACGCCATCGTACGAGACAATAGGGCTTGCCGCTCCGTTGTTAGCCATCTTCGCACGCTTGCCGCATGGCTTTGCTCTCGGAGGTGAAGTCGGTCCAACGACGGCCTACTTGATGGAAGCGGCTCCGGTGGAAGCCCGCGGTCTGGCGGTCTCCTTTCAGCCCGCGAGCCAACAGGTTGCGGCGACGGCTGGAGCGTTGGTTGGAGAAATTCTCTCGCTCACTATGACAAGTGAGGCGCTTAATGCATACGGATGGCGGATCGCGCTATTGCTCGGCGCCGCTACGTTGCCGTTCGGCCTTTGGTTGCGGAGCGTCTTACCCGAGACGTTGCACCGCCCGGAGGCCCCGGTTCTGGTCACCCAGCCGGTCAGGCGACCGCCTGCCGCTCGCCGCATCATGAGTTTGGGATTTGTCATCTTGGCCAGCTGCACGATCACGACATATGTGACCGGATATATGACTACCTACGCGTTGACCACCCTCCACGTTTCGGCACCTCTCGCCTTCGGCACCACGCTCATCAGCAACATGGCAGGCATTGCCGCAGCGCTGCTGGGCGGCCTGCTCGCAGATCGTGCAGGCCGTCGGCGCATCATGATATGGCCGCTAGGCCGCTGCATTGCTGATGACCTATCCAACATTCTTGTGGATTGCGGAGAGCCGCAGTGCCCTCGCACTTCTAGGAGGTCTCGGCGCGCTCACCCTGATCGGAACGATTCCGTATAGCGCCTTCTACGTGAGCATGGCCGAAAGTTTTCCCAGGAACATTCGTGGTGGCGCCTTCGCGACGATCTACGCTTTTGCGATTGCGATTTTCGGAGGCACAGCTCAACTGGTCGTCACTTCGCTGATCTATCTCACCGGGAGCGTACTCGCGCCCGCTTGGTACATGCTTTTCGCTAGCGCGGCCGGGCTCTTTGCCATGCGGATGATGCCGGAGACGGCCCCACTCAATTTGGTGCCCAGCCATAGACGAACGTCTGGAACGCCACGACCGCTGCCCTAGGCGTAGCCAAACAGGCTAGGATGACATCTATGACGTCCGAAGTGCGAAATATTGCGCAGGAAGACGCTAAGAGAGTAGCATGAAAGGCAATCGATCCTAAAATATTGGACCAGCTTGACATCGAGCAGGGTCCTGCCGGATTGGTAGCATCGCGGTCTGAAAGGGCTTTGCGGTTTATCCAACCTTCGCCGATGCGGCACTTGGGCGATTGGCGGCAGTGACCGGCGGCTGTCGGTGGGCAGTGACTCTGATCAACGTTAGAGAACAAGCGCCGCTTGTACCATCCACCAGCATAACCGCACGGCATAAGGATGCGGCCGCCGACGAAGCAGCGACCGCCCGAGGCTCGATCCTCATTTTCTGCTTGATTGTTTTCCCGTCAGTGCAGGACGCACGAGGGATCAGTTAAGCAAAAAAACAGATCGCAGAGACCATTCAATGGATCGTCCGCGCACTGAGGATATGATGTATCGGCTACCTCCACGCTGGCGGTGAGCGGTTGCGCGGCAGCATCCGCAGCAAAAGGAGGTACCGCGGCGGTTGCAAGCGCGAGGGCGCTCGCAGTCACCAAAACAGACTTTTTCATTTGAGAAATCGCTTCCCTAAGTTAGCCCCAGCCGGGGTGACGGTCTATATGACGACGTTGCAAGCGGTAAAATTGATTTTCTCGATCAGACCTATCGACCGGATGGATGAATTCGGGCATCACCTTATCGCTCTGTCTACCCGCTCGGCACCTGCAGACCTGCTTTATGATCGAACGCGCGACGCGCCTGCGTCGATGCATTTCTCGGAGCGACCGACAAGAGAGTGTTGTTGAATCTGACTCGTATCGTCCGGAGCAGGCCACAGTCGGTTGCATGTGTCGACACATGTGTCCGAACGCACTTGCGTCACAATTGGTCGCGCAATTGTTCATCACCAAGTGAGATGACCGCGAAAACCGCTTACCGATTCTCTTGTTCGGCTGCGCTGCGGGCCATAGGGCAAGGCTTCGACCCAGTCGACCGCGGCGGCATGCTTGCAGTCTAGCGCGCGACTGCATTCCACCAGAACTTGCCAGCGCCGCGATTTGGTTGTCTGGCGCAGCCATTTCCCGATCCTGTAAGACTAGTCAGCCGAGGAGCGAAGACGCGAGAGTGACCATGACCTCATCTCGGCTGAACTCTTCTCAGGTATTGACAAGAGGCGCTTAGCAGAGCTGCAACGCCCGGACTTTCTCTAGCGACAAGACTAGTCAGCTTCTCGACAGCTCAGCGTCCTAGGTTGAGAACACCTCGAACCAGACAAGAGGCTCGACCTGATCAGCTCAATCTGGAAGAGGGAGCAGCCCGATCCCCCTCAAGATAGCGAGCCGACAATCAGATTCGTGCGGGCATCTCGCGATATCTGGTGCGCCGGATCAGCCAGCGCGTTCGGCCCTTCCAAGTTGGGCTGCGCACCATGATCGCCGGCTTCATCTTCTTGATGGATCGTCGTCACAACGAGAGACCGGCTTTGCGGAAGCGGCGCTCCAGCGCATTTGCTCCATTTTGCCATGCGAGGCGACAACAATGAATACAGATCGGACGCAGCTTGACGGTGACGGCTTTTTCTCAGTTTCCGGCTCCGAAGCGACCCAATCCGAGGCCTCAGAACCCGGCACTCCCGTTGCGGCGCATTGGGACGAGGCTTTGACGGACGCGGGGCCGTCCGCTCCCACTGCGGCAGGGCCGCAGGACCACGTTGTGGACGCGCGGACGGCTGATGAGGGGCAGGACGAAGACGAGAACCGCCAAACCGCCATTACTCAAACGAGAGCTTTGCCCGAGAATGGGAGTGTGGCGCTAAATCTCTCCTCCCTCTCCCTGACCGCATTGCCCGCCGCCCTCCCGCCCGAGCTTCAGGTCTTTGACGCGAGAGACAATCAATTGGCGAGCTTGCCCGTACTTCCTGACGGGCTCCGCCTGCTCAATGCAGCGCGCAATCTGCTGACCAGCCTGCCGGCCGACCTGCCATCCCGGCTCCGGTCCCTGATCATCGGCGAAAACTCACTGACAAGTCTGCCCGCCCTTCCGGCAACCCTTCGGGAACTCAGCGCTTACAGCAACCACCTGACCAGCTTGCCTCCGCTTCCAACCGGGCTGCGGAGCCTGGTCGTCGAGAATAATCAATTGACCAGTCTGCCCGCTCTTCCAACAACGCTTGAGGAGCTCTACGCTGGAAGCAACCACCTGACCAGCTTGCCTGACCTTCCAACCGGGCTGCGGAGCCTGGTCGTCGAGAATAATCAATTGACCAGTCTGCCCGCTCTTCCAGCAACGGTTGAGGAGCTCCATGCTGCAAGCAACCAGCTGACCAGCTTGCCTGACCTTCCAGCCGGGCTTCAGGACCTGGACGCCGGTGACAATCAACTGGCCAGTCTGCCCGCGCTTCCGTCAACGCTCCGGGATCTTGTCGCGCCAAGCAACCAGCTTACCAGCCTGCCCGATCTTCCAGCCAGCATTGAAAGCCTGGTTCTCGATTCCAATCAGCTGACCGAACTGCCTGAGCCGCTCCCGTCGGCGATCGAATTGTTGACGGCCAGCGACAATCAACTGGTCCGGCTGCCGGAACTCCCCGCTCCCCTCGAAATACTAGATGTTAGCAACAATCGACTGACGGACGTACCGGCGAGCCTGCTGCAGCTAGCCAGCGATGCGGCCATCGATTTGACGGACAATCCGCTGCGAGAGCGGGTTCAGAGCAATCTATTGAGAGCAAGGAGTGCTGCGGACTATGCCGGCCCGCCAATCCTTTTCTCGTTGAGCGAAGACGCAATGGAACCTGCGCCCCGGCCGCTGCACGAGGTTGTCGCAGACTGGTTTGGGCAGGACCTAGCCATGATCGCAACATGGCAAAGCTTCGCCGACGAGCCTGGTGTGCAGGACTACGTTCGTTTCCTCGACCGGCTTGCCGGCACCGTGAACTACGGCAATAGCGAATTCCGGCAGGCCGTGGTCGAGGATCTGCGGCAGGCATCGGCGAGGCCTCGACTGCGCGAGCTGTTTTTCCAGTTGGCCTCCGATGCATGCGCGAGCTGTCAAGATCGGATCACTTTGGCCTGGAACGGGATGCAGACCGCGCGTCTGAACGCCGACATCGAGGATGGCCTGTACGACGATCGGCTCCCCGAGTTGCTCCAGCATGCCCGCGTCATGTTCCGGTTGGAGGCGCTGGACGGAATAGCGCGCCAGACGGTCAATGTCCTTCGTCACTCCAGACCGGTCGACGAGACCGAAGTCTATCTCGCCTACCAGACGCAATTGCGCGATCCACTGGAGCTGCGACACGTCGCCCCCGACATGCGCTTTTTGACCGTCTCTGGCGTCACGAGCAACGACGTTGAGAGGGCGATGATAACGGTGCGGCAGCAGGAAACGACAGGTTTTGCGGACTATCTAGCGACGCGCTGGCAACCTTGGGAAGCGGTGCTGAGGCGCATTGCCCCCGAAGCGCACGCAGCAATGGACGATCGGCTCATCGATGCGATGGGCGAGGAGTTTCAAATTCGGCTGAACCAACGGCTCGCCGAAGCGGGTCTTGCGGGCGATGCCGACGCCGAGCGGATTATCGGACCTCAAATCGTCAACGAGATCGCCCGCGAGATCAAAAGCGAGGTGATGCACCGGGTGCTTAGGGCGCACGGCATCGAGCTGTAAGAGATTAGTCAGATCCGTCGTACGGATTGCGGTCGTGAGCTCGTGGCCATCACTCAATTCCCCAGAGCTGATCGAGCGACGGAGCCTGCTCTTCCGCCGATGCCAGCGTTGCTAAGCTCGTAGGCGACTGAAAAAGCAGGGAAATGACTGACCATACGCCGGTGTGCTGAAATTGCCACCGCGGCGCTCGGCGCCATTGCAGTTGAAACGAAGAAGCTGCGGCTTACTTGAACGCTCAATGAAGAACGACAAGCCCCAGCATCTTTTGGGGGCCAAGAAGGCGCGATGCTGGGGTCGTCGTAGCCTAATGCAAGAGTAGCAAATAGGCTGCGTTATTGTGCACCGCCCGGTTTGATTCGTCAAAGCGGCCGGGACGCTCAGCTCCCGTACATCCGGACCATCCGCGATCCGTTCAAGCTCGCCGGAAGAGTTTGCGCGCCAGTCCGCCGCGGGCAGGCAGGTGAAAGCACTGTGACATCCGTGCGGATCACCGGCAGAATGAGGTATGCCTTTCGCGCCTCTAATAGTAGCGGTCGAGTTTCTCGCCCGAGCGTCGATGTTCGCCACAGCAGGCAATGGCAGCATGCTTGTGCGACGACCGACAATCCTCCGGATGGCCAGCCGATAACCCTCCCGTCAGCAGTGTTTTCTGCCAGGCTCCATCCTTGTGGAAGCTGGATCCCCACGGGACTCGGCGCAGCTCAGGCAGTCCGCCGAGCCGATCCGCAGGCATGAACTCTGCCGCCGAACGGCTCACCGCCGCGACACAACCAGCTCACTAGATCCCCAGTCGAGCCATCTGAGCTGAAGCGTGCTCCGGATCGGGAAGGGGCTGCCACGGCAGGCCAGCGGCGGTGCTCAACAAGGACTTACAGAACGCAGGAGTGAGCTTGCCGCGATGGATGACGACGTTCTCGTGCCCCTCGGCGGCGCGAGCGTTCTGCCAGTGCTGATTGTGGCCGCGCTGCTCGTCGGACTTCACGTGGCAAGCGGCGAATTCACGATCGTTCAGGGTTGCCAATTGCCAGGCTTGTACCGGCCGCTTGGTATGGATGTGCACCCACATCGGCCTTGGCGTTGCACCACTGCTCAGCGCCATGGGCTGCAGCTTGATTTCGAACAGCGTCCCTGGCTCTCCCTTCAAGGCGCGAGGTGGATCCACTGACGCCAGTTCCCCCGCTTCCCGTAACTGTACAAGGTATTTCTGCGACGGAAATGCATATGTCTTCCTGCAATCGCTGGTGATTGCTGCCTTTCGCGCGTTCAATGAGTTTGCCTGCCCCTGAACCTCGGACCACATCCTTTGCAGCCGGGCTCTCTTTTCGTGAACTTCGGGCAGTTGCGCAGCCGTGAGCAGGCCCCCTCGGCGAGGCTCCTCCAGCGCGGCTACACAGGCCTCAATCTCGGCAGACTGCGTCTGCAAGCGCTTGATCACGCGATCCAAGACGTATTCGGCGTCCTCCGGCTTCATATGACGCGCTTGCGAGGCGGCGCTTTGCTGAGCCGGCAGATCGAACTGCAACAGCTCGTCCAATCGTTCAAGCAATCGCGGCAGTGCTTTGATAGAGGGTGGAGCCTGCCACATCTGGAGGTGATCGGTCGCAGAGGATGACGCGGCTGCCTCCTCCGCCGTGGCGAGTTTCTTTGTACCGAGATCCGAGAGCAC
Source organism: Bradyrhizobium sp. CCBAU 45384 (assembly GCF_028128665.1). Classification (NCBI taxonomy): domain Bacteria; kingdom Pseudomonadati; phylum Pseudomonadota; class Alphaproteobacteria; order Hyphomicrobiales; family Nitrobacteraceae; genus Bradyrhizobium; species Bradyrhizobium sp. CCBAU 45384. The sequence goes on along the minus strand of NZ_LBIZ01000109.1, from coordinate 201,185 downwards.
TATGATCTTGCCCGTGGGGGCCGTAGCGGCATCGGGCCTGGCGAGTTGCGGCGCCGGTGGGCTGGCCGTCGAACTCCCCTCGCCTGCGGCTGCCGCGCGCCTTGCTTTGCCCTTTCTGCCTACTGGAGTGCCTCCACCCACCGGGGCAGTGTTTTCTGTCAGCGCAGCCCAAGCCGGCGGCTCAATCGTCACTTCCGTCTTTGGCTGCAATGCGAGCAGCCGCATGACCTCGTTGGCCGTCACCCACGCACCGTCCAAGATCTCGCCCAGTAACTGCAAAGGAAGGTCGGCCTCCGTTCCAGCCTCCCTCAGGGGGTCAAGCATGCCCCTCAGTTGGGAAGCAAACTCCGAAAGCCGCTCCATAACTCCTTCCAGAACGGCGTGGTGCTCGGCATCGAGCACCGCTCCTCCGAGAACGGCGTCGGCCGTCGAAACAAATGCCGGAAAAACATCTCTAATAAAGGTCCCGAGCAGACGTACCCGCCCGTTCTCGTCCGTGAGGGCGGCTCGCACGTCTGGTGCTAACGTGCTCGCTCGCGACTCAATCAAGAGCTGCGCGAGAGCGATCCGCGATTGCAGATACATGCACCTGGTATTGAGCGCCCAGCCCGTATTGAGCCTGAGTTGGGCCTCTTCGGCCTTGCGCATCTCGGGCGTGCTGCTTGGCAAGTGGGCAGTCGCCGCACAGACTGACTGCATCCGCTCGAAGCGCAACGCCTTCTTTCCCCACGAGTCCATGCAGGCAGCATACTGGTTCGCGACGCCCGCAATGACGCGGGTCAGCTGTTCGGGCGGAGCGGTGTCTTTGATCTTGTCGAGCAGGGCTTCTGCTTGCCTTCTCCTGTTCTCAAGTGGGTACAGAATCTGGGTGGCCACTTCGTTACATTGGTTGCCCGCATCCAGCGTGTCGTCGCGGAGCCGGCGAGCCTGATCGTCGGGCAGGATACGACGGGCCAAATTCGGAGGCAGATTCGCGTAATATTCAAGAGCTGTTGAGCCTGCTTCGACGACTTGATCGATCAGCTCTTGCGCCTGTTGCAAGTTGCAGGGTTGCATAGCCGCTCGACGGCAAGTTTCAAACTTTTCAAGCAGGCCATCGATGTTTCGCTTTGCTGCATTGATCTCGTGGCGCCTCGGCGCCGCCAATTCTGAAGCCGCTGTTCTGCCTTGCCCAGAGCGCATCCGCTCCAGGACGGCATCGAAGGATGGACCACGTTCCCCAGGGAAGAGACCACGCTCCAGGCTCGAACGGCTCAATTCCCCCGTGTTGTCGGCTCCCGCCGCCTCACCCGGTGAGGGATCAGCTCGGCCAATACCTTTCATACTTCATCTCCGAACAGTCGAGAGTGCACAGCCTGTCTGGATAGGCCGCCTTGCTGACGACCAGCTGACCAAGAGCATTCAACCGGATGCACAAGAAAGAAGATCTCGCCTTGAGTTCCACTTTGATCGCAGCCCCTCGCGTTGCTGAACTAGCCGCATCAGTGCCGTGTGATCAGCTGAGACGTGACCGGGGCCCGAGCTGCCCCGCCCGCCAGATAATCCCGCTCCAATGCGGTGCCTCTGTGCGCGCAAACTGGGACAAGCCAACTCCAAAGGCCTTCTGGACGGCAATTTTGGCCAAGCAGAAATGGCCAGCGTATGTCGATCGCAGAACTGCGCTGGCAACACGCGTCCCGCTATCCAGCATATAGACTTCGACGAAGAGCTTACCAACTCACCAGCCATACACGGCTATGGCGAGACGCCTGAGGCTATCAGCAACAACATTCTCACCGTCCGAACTGAGCAGACTCGACGTTGCGCATCATTCAACTACATCTCGCCAAACCTGGGCCGCGCCTAGGCCGGTTAAATTACCCTCATAGAAATATGACAGCAAGCGTACTGAGCACACCGAGCGTCACCCTGATCAGCGAACCGCCTGACGGCACGACTCTGAAGAGCAGAAAGATGAGTATGGGCTCCACTACCAGAATAGCTCCCTGTTTCGGGGCAATGATCCAGATGTTCTTCAGATGCACGTCGCCCAGCGTTTATCGGAAAATGAGGAAGAGGTCACCGAAGGATATCAGGAGAAACATGTCGCTTGTCACAGGCCCTCCAAACATCTCTCCGGTTCATGAGTAGCTGGCCACAGCAATTGTTTCGGTCCATCGGGCGATCTGCGCAGCTTGAACAGGATAGTTCAAAATCAATGCAGCCCGACCGCGCGCGGTCCGAACGGGCGCGATCAGGGCCTAGGCTATGATCCGCACGGGCAGAGCGGAATAGCCGTGCACGAAGTTGGACGCAATTCGCTCGGGTTCGCCGACCACCTTGACCTCTAATCTCGCGTCCAAAATCTCTTCCCAGAGGACTCTCAACTGCAGTTCCGCAAGATGTCGACCAAGACAGCGATGGATTCCGAATCCGAACGAAAGGTGCTGCCGCACATTCTTCCGGTCGATCACGAAACTGTTGGCGTTCTCAATGACCTCTTCGTCTCTATTGCCGGAGATGTACCACATGATGACCTTGTCGCCTTTCCTGATCTGTTTGCCCCCAACGATACTGTCGATCGCAGCAGTGCGACGCATATGTGCGATCGGCGTCTGGTATCGGATGATCTCGGACACGGCGCTCGAGACCAGCTTGGGACTGTCAATTAGTTTTCGCAGTTCGGATGGGTACTGGCTCATGAACTGGAGGCCGCCGGTAATCGAGTTGCGCGTCGTATCATTGCCGCCAACGATCAGCAAAATCAGGTTTCCGAGAAACTCACTTGGCTCCATATGGCGTGTGGCGGGCGAATGCGCCATCAACGAAATCAGGTCGAGGCGCGGCTCGGCATCGATCCGCTCGTTCCAAAGCCCGGTGAAATAGTCCAGGCACTCGGACAAGATGGTGCTTCGCTTGTCCCAGCTGTCGATTGCATGGCCTGCTTTGGGAGCGGCAACAGCTACGTCTGACCAATAGGTCAGGAGATGCCGATCCTCGAATGGGAAGTCGAACAGCGTGGCGAGTGTTTGCGTCGTCAACTCTATGGAGACCTCGTTCACCCAATTGAAGTCTTCACTGCGCGGCAGGCCATCGAGAATCGACCTAACACGAGAGCGGATCAGGGTCTCGAGCTTCGTCAGGCTTTCCGGTCCGACAATCGGGCTCACGCTATTGCGCTGCTCGGTGTGCTTGGGCGGCCCCATCTTGATGAAACTCTGGGTCCAGTGCTCACCAGGCACGTCGACAATAGTGACACCTTGCTCTGACGAGAACGCGTGGTGGTTTGTGTCTACCGCTACGATATCCCGGTATTTCGTTACGGACCAATATGGACCAGAAGCGCTGTCCTGACAGTAGTGAACGGGATCTTCCTTCCGCAACCGCTCGAAGCAAGCCCATATGCTGTCGTCCTGAAAGCGCTTGCTCTCACTTACGTCCAGCTTGTTGAGTGGGATAGCACACGAATCGTCAGCTCTATAATCTTTGAATCGCCTTGTCATGATCATCTCTGCAGATTCTGCTCTCGAGAGCTTACGGCCTAGCAGCGCCATCCAGGGCTTCGAGCTGCCGCTACGCTTGGCTGCGACGGGCCGCTCGATCAGACTACCTCACAGTGCAGGTAGCCTAGCCCTACCATGTCGGGCAGTAAGGATCGCATTGACTTTCCGACTCGATCCACTCAATCAATCGCTGAGGGCTGTCACCACGGCCTGAACGAGGTCTGTGCTCTTCGCGTATCCTCGGTGAGGACGACGCAATCGGTGGTGCCGGCGATCTCGGGCAGCAGTGCATCTGTCAGGGTGATCATCGTGGTCGATGTGCCCCCGGCGACCAGGATGTTCTTGCGGGCAGCGACGGCTTCGCAGAGCACGCCCGCTGAACCCAAGGTCATGATGCGCTGCCGCGTAGTCATCCAGGTGAAGACTGTAACGGCGGGCTTGTGGATCGCAAGGGCCGCGCCGCAACGACGGGCGCAGAAGCGCCTGGAACGTCTCCCCCGTGTTAGGAAGCTTGGCGGAGACGCCGCGGCTTTTTCGCATCCGCCCCCCCCGCGCCGACATGGTTCGCAACCAGGCGCACAATCCGTTCGCCGTCGGCGGCGGACATCGTGGTCCGCTATCCTCCGGATTGCCAGACAGCCGGCCGATCAAGAGCCGACTGTCGCGGTGGAGCCTTCCCTCGACCCTCGCGCGGTCTTCGAGGAAGGCGCGATCGCGGGACCGAGCAGGATGTGCATCATGTGCGGGCCACGCGAGAAGGCTTCCCAGCGCCCCCCACGATCGTCCACCGAACCCCAATCGCTGCAAGCGATCAGCAACGGGGATAGAAAAAGGCAGGAATGATCAACAAGTATTCCTCCTTCGTATGCTGTAAGATCGAACAGCGAAAAAATACTTGCTGCTTTGGCAGCGCGCTGCTCGAGGTGGGCAATATACTCGTCAGGCCGCTTCACGCGACGCTCGCTGTCGTCTGTTCGTCCATCGCAACAAATTGGGCTGCCGCACTCCCTTGACCGCTCTCAGATTCAGAATTGACCAAAAGGCGATACGGCCCCTCGGTCGGGCTTGGAGACAGCGGAGGATCGAGGTATCTTCTTGCTAGCATCCGCCGCACGGGACTGAGATTTCAGAGCGCCTGCGCTATTGTTGGAGCCGAAATGACCGAACTCGGAATAGCAATTTGGTCCAAGTCAGGACGGTGGTCACTCACCTTCGATCTTCCGAAAATCGACCGATTTAAGGCCGCGCACGGCTCGGAGGTTTTCGTAAAGGAAGGCTGCAATTATGTCGAGCGTCGATGCAGCGAACTCGGAATCACTGACGATCTCTGGCTTTGGTTAGAGGCGGTTAGAGCGAACAGATGAGCGGATAGTGTCGCTCGTTGTTAACCTCAATTCCTGTGAACGGTGCGGTTCAACGCCAGGTCTGATGGGTGCAATGGCCCAAACTGTTGATCCAAAAGATACTTGTGCGACCACAGATCAGCCGTTCCAAGATTTCCATAGCGCGAGCCGAGCCGGTATGACCCGGCTCGGCGGCTTTCTGATTAGCCTACGCTAGAAGAATATGGAGGTCGACGCCGAGAAATTCAGGGCATGCCCTGTTTGCGGTGTGTAGGTGATCGTCGTCGGATTGTTGATGTAAGTCAGGCCGAGATTGAGATACACGCCGGGGCCCAGGTGCGCGGTATATGTTCCTGATATCGCCTTGCTATCGTTGTGGGCGAGATTTTTTGCGGCCAATGCGTTCTGCACGGCGAAATTGCTCCAAACCGTATCTGTGGCGACTATTGAGATCTGATCAGTGGGACGACTGTCGAACAGGCCCTTGGCATAAAGGCGAACCTCATAGTACTGCGTGACCTTGTTCTGGTCAGGCGGCGCGCCCATGACCGAAAACCCGCCATAGATGCCGCGGGATGCCGCACCCTGAGGGGCGATTTGCGAGAACTGCCGGTCGGCGGCGACATAATAGAAAGTGTTCTCGTCACCTCTCGGGTTCTTTGGAAATGGGATGTTCGTGTAGTGGCTGGTATTGTAACCAATGCCCGCGCGGAGCCAGGTATCAAACACACCCGGAGCTGCCTTGGTCTGATAACCCGTCTCGTCAAGGGCGAGAACACCGGTATTGGGTGTGCGCCAGTACAAGCCTTCAGGATTTTGATTGACTTCTGTCGCAACACCATCCGGGCTGATAGAGCGCTGCACCGAAAGCTTGGAGTAGAAGTTTCTGTCGAAATTATATCGAAGGTTGACCGCTGGCGTGGGTGTTGCGTTGCTGCTCATTCCGCCCTGGTACAGCACGTTAGACGAAGGTCCAAAGATGCTTGCGCCTGCGTTGCCGCCGACCAATGTGCCAGCAAACTCATGTGAGTTTCTGAGGTAGCCGAACTTGAGCTCGAGCGCCCGGTCGAAGAAGGTTTGGTAGTAGGCCAGTGTATTGATGCCGAGCCTGTCCGGACCACCAGGCTGCCACGTCCACGATTGCTGCTCCATGCCCGCAATGATCTGGCCGTCGGGAATGCCGTATCGGGTCAGATCATAAGTGACCATCACATAGTTCACGGTGTTGAAGGTCGGATTCTGCCCGTTGTAGAGCTGATTGGCGATGGTGCTTCTGGCCGCGTTTGGTAGCACGTTTTGCACATAACTGTTCACGGTCCAGGCAACGTAGCCGACACCGACATCGGCCAAGGCCGATCGCAAACCAGTCTTATCCTGGTCTACCGTATCTATGGGCGCCGGGATGTTGATCTCCAGACCCCTCTCACGAAGCTTGTCGAATCTGGCAAACTTGCTTGCTTCATCCTGAGCCGGTTGTGCCACGATATCGTGGCGCGCGAGCTTAGGAGCGATGGCGCCTTGGGCTAGGGCCGAGGCGCCGCGGAGGCCCTCCGCTCCTGGCCGGGGCCGCTCCTCGGGCTTTGCGGCATGGCTGTTCTTCTTGGTGAGCTTGCTCTTGAGCGCCGTATCGGGCGCGTGGCTCTTTCCGCTTGTGGTCTCGGCGTTCCCTGCCATGGCCACATTGCTGATCAAGCTGGCTGCCAATGAGATGGCAACGACGTTTCTGCCCTTGTTTGAAATCAGTATCGGCAGCCAGCGAGGTGTCTTATCTCGCTTATCGCCGTCAACATGCATAGCAATCAGTTCCGAAAAACTTCCATTCACTCGCATAACGCCCCCAAGCAGCTTTTTGAGACTTGTGATGGGCGTTCCAATCGCATTGGTACCGCAACACTGGGATGACGTTCATCGAATAACTCGATGAGAACTCGGGCCGGACGCGATCCCGCGAGGACGGTACATGCAGCCCGATCGACCGAAGAACGTGTTCTGCTCATCTTAAGAACACGTTGGCTTAAGTTCAGTCAAATCAGTGCGACGGTGCGGTCGTCACACCGCCGCGCGAGGACATAAGATCATTGACTGGTCGCAGATACTTGCATTGATCGCCAACAGCTCTTCACTCAGCCGCAACCCATATCGTGGCCCGTACGAGAACACCAAGAGGCGAACGGCGGGCGCCAATCGCGGCATAGAACTTACAAAGCTTCGTGCCATTGGGCGTGCCGGCTGCGGGACCTACGTGGATGGCGCCTAACAAGCCTGGAGCTTCGTTTCCGCGCAACTAGGCTCTTTGGCTTCGCTTAAAGACGTGGCGTCCATCGCATAATAGAGCAAATACATCGCAAAATTAGATGCGCGTCATTCAAGCGTAGCAAATCCCGCTTCTTACTGTTGGAAGACGGACGCGCCGGTGCCTAGGAAGAGATCGAGATGCAATTTCGAAAGTCTTAAGCCGAGAGATAGAGACAGCCTCTCAGGCGCGACCAACCGAAGCCCAGCTATCTGCGACCGCTAGCCCTACACAGCGCAGGCTGTTTCCTCGGCCACAGCTCTTATAAAAGCGGGTGAGGTGACGACGTGAAAAGGCGGTCTTAAGTCAGTCGGGCACCAACATCGACTGGAGATCGGGCTAGTGGGTGGCGTGCGCCACGTCCCAACAGAATTGAGCCAAGATGAACGGTACACGGCCTGAGTACGCGTGATCTTGGTCGGAAACAGGGCTCCTCAAAACCACAGGATTAAGCAATGCGGATCACGCGACGAAAATTCATCTTGTCTGGAGCTTTTGCTATTGGGTCAGTTACTTGTCCAGCCATAGTTCACGCAGCGACAACGAGACTGACGGTCAGCCATGGCGCGCCGCCCTATCTGAAGATGCTGGCCGAGCTCGGGCAGCAATTCTCCGCCAAGTATCCTGGCGTAGCGGTCGACTTTATTGCGGGGGGCGACAACTGGGATCCGCTGCTGCAAAGCACATTCCGTTCGGCTCTGGTAAATGATTTGCCGGATGCGACTTGGCAATCTTTGACCTATGCGGGCATCCTCGCCAGGCGCGGCATAGCGCAGCCGATGGATGCATTCACGGAAGATGCGAAGACTCTCGTTGGTATGGGCCTGTCGCAACCATTGATCGAAGCTACCCAAGTCAAAGGAAAGACCTATTCCTTGCCGTTCGGGACGACGATCCCGGTTGTCTACTACAACATGGGGCTCTTGAGACGGGCCGGATACAAGAAAGGCGAGCTGCCGACAACTTGGGACGAAATCATTGAGACTGGAAAGCGCGTTGCGAGCCTCGGAGAAAGCGTCAACGGCGGCTATATCGAATACATGTCCACCAATGCATGGATGTTTCAGAACATTCTCGCAACACTAGGCGGCAATATGATGAATCCGGCGCAGACCGCGATTACCTTTACTTCGGTCGAAGGACTGCAGACGCTGCAGATTCTTGCCCAGTTCGGCCTGACCAACAATGTAGACATGACGCAGGACCAGGCCCGGCAAGCCTTCAACTCCGGAATGACCGGGGTGCATATCCGAACAGCAAGCGGCATCAACTCGGTAGCGAAGGCAGCCTCGGGCAAATTCGAGCTGCAGATTGGCCAGTTGCCTGTGCCCGACCCACACGGAAAGCTTGTTGGCGCTGGGCACGGCTTCTTCATCTTTACCAAGGATGCCGAGCGCCAACGGCGGCTGTGGGATTTTATCAGTTTCGCAGCCGGCCCGGAAGGCCAAGCCATCCTCGCCAAGCACACCGGCTACCTCCCGATCAATACGATTGCTCTCAAGGATCCGAAGTTTCTCGAAGCCTATCTTGCCGAGCACCCGTACCACCGCTCACTCCCTGAGCGGATGTCGATTACGGGCGATCAGTTTTCGTTTCCAAGCGACAACACTGTCAAGATCGTCGACATGATGGCGGAAGAGATGCGCAAGGTCGTTACCCAGCGCTCGGAGCCTAAGCAGGCATTGGCTGAGATGGCGGCGCAAACCAAAAAGCTCCTTTAGACCCCGGTCTCTTCATTCAGCAAGCTTGAAGGTGAAGCTCGAAAACGATGGTTCAAACGCAATGTACCAAGTCGCAGTCCGAACTCTTCCCTGGTGAAGTGCGGTCAAGCATCAATGCGACCCCGATGTTGGTCTATGGTCGACCAGGAGACCCCACCAAGCCTCTGGTCATATTTCTAACCGGGGGCGGCGTGATGGCGCGCATTGCGTACGGCCATCCCAGTGGGAACGCGAGCGATTTCCTGGACTACTGGTTGGAGCGGAAAGGCTGGGGTCTGGTGGCAGCAACCTACCCGGGCGACCATCCGGCGCTCGTAAGTCCGAAGTCTGATCTAGACCTGGAGAGCTGGGCTTCGGCGCTTGCAACTCTTGTTGCTGAGACGGTAGGCCAAGACAAGGGGCGTCCGATCATTGCCGCTGGCTGGAGCATGGGCGGCAAGCTCGCCTTTGCGCTGACCCGTGCACTGCGCCTCCAGGGACAGGAGCTTGAGTGCTTTGTTTCTCTATGTGCAACACCGCCATTCCCCCGCACTGACGATAGCTTCGGGCCGCCGGAGCGTCTTGCGCCGAACGGACTGTGGGACCTCTCGGCTGGAACGAGAGACGGCCTGACCAGAGATGAGCGGTGGTTGCAAGAGCTCGTCGCAATCGCTAAAGCCGAAGGGCACACTGTCATCGCCCCCGATATGTTCGGGCCTTTCTACCGGACGAATGTACCGCCAGGCTTGTGGGGACCTGAGCTGGCGCCCTTCTTCAATGAAGAGGTGACCAGCGATTTGCCCGGTGCGTTTCTGCAGGCGTGCAGCTTCTCTGGCGTCGACTACCCAATATGCGCGGCGATTATTCCGATGGATTCGCGAGACTATCGCCATGCACTCGCGGACGAGGCGGTCTGGGGATCCATCACTATCAAAAGCGTTCTGCACAACGTCGTTCCGAAATTGGCGCCTTCCCAGCTCTCCACGCATGATTGGTTGCGTCTACGGGATCGCGTCGTTGACCTGCCGAGGCGTCTGGCCAGGTACCTACCCGGCGGGCATTTCTTCTTCGTCGGAGCGCACGGCGCACGTGCCACCGTATCTCACCTGGAGGACCTCCACGAGGAGATACGGAGCGCTCTGGATCTGTTTGGCAGTTCCGAAATGCGGATAGGAAATACATGAAGGCAGGCGCGGATTTCGACCCGATCGAGCTCGAGATTTTCTGGAGCCGGCTGCTCTCGGTCGTCGATGAGGCAGCTGTTGCGCTCCTTAGGACGGCGTTCTCGACGGTTGTGCGGGAATCAAATGATTTCACAGTCGTTCTAATGGATGCAGATGGAGACAGTATCGCCGACACCAACATCGGAACGCCGTCCTTTGTCGGCATTCTGCCCAGAACCCTGCGCCAATGCTTGGCCCAAATACCGATTGAAGACTGGCAAGAGGGAGATTGCATCGTCACCAACGATCCCTGGATGACCGCTGGGCACCTCCTGGATCTTGCAATGCTTGCTCCCATTTTTCGTCACGGCCGACTGATTGGGTTTTCCGGATCTATGGCCCATCTGCCCGACATCGGGGGCGCGCTCTTCTCAGCAGATTGTCGCGAGGTGATTGAGGAGGGAATCCGCATTCCGCCGACCAAATTCCTGCGACGAGGCGAGGAAAATCACGACCTTGCCTCGCTTATTCGAGCTAACGTGAGGGTCCCCGAACAGGTCATCGGAGATTTCTATGCTCAGGTTGCCGCGCATGCGGTTTGCGCTCGTAAGATTTCTGACTTTTTTGAAGTGTCCGGTCTTAAAGATCTCACGGCAATATCGGCTGCGTTGCAGCATCGCGCCGACCGTGCGATGAGAGCGGCGATCGACGATCTGCCCGATGGCACTTATCGTTCAGTCCTGGTGGCAGACGGCTACGATGGGGAGGAGACCCGGATCGCTTGCGCAGTAAAGGTGTACGGTTCGGAGCTTCATGTCGACTATGCGGGGAGCTCAAAGCAGATCGCGCGTGGCTTGAACTCGGTTATGAACTTCACTTACGCGTTGTCGGTCTATCCTTTGAAGTGTGCGCTTGACCCTACAACGCCTCGTAACGAAGGATCGTACCGTTCGATCATCGTGACTGCTCCTGAGGGCAGCATTCTCAATCCAATCTACCCGGCGGCTTGCAACGCGCGGCAGCTCACCGGTCACCTGCTTGCCGGAGCGATTTACAAGTGCTTGGCCCAGGTGATTCCGGACAAGGTCATCGCTGAGTCAGGGACGGCGCCAACTCTGCGCTCGGTTTTCAGCGGCAATGATCGTTTTGGAAACCGCTTCTCGCAAGTATTGTTCGGCAGTGGCGGGATGGGAGCAAGCGCTCGTTCTGACGGTCATTCCTGTACGCCGTTCCCGACCAATACGGGTTGTGGAAGCATCGAGGCGTTTGAAGTTGCAGCTCCGTTGATCGTTTGGCGCAAGGAGCTCATCGCCGATTCTGGCGGAGCTGGCCAGTACCGCGGGGGGCTTGGTCAGGAGATCGAAGTCGAAGTCGTTGCCAACGGAGACATCCAGCTTTCCTTGATGGCTGACCGTCAGAAAAATCCGCCCGAGGGCCTGATGGGCGGACGGCGCGGCGCAGCTGTTTCGATTCGGCGGCAAGACGGATCGGAGCCGCATCCGAAATCACGCAGCGTTCTATCGCCAGGACAGCGATTGATCTTGCGCTATGCCGGAGCTGGTGGCTTTGGAGATCCTTCGAAGCGCGCCCATGACGAGATGCTGCGCGACCTGAAGGACGGTTATGTAACGATTGCCGGTTTAGAGCGGGACTATGGCGTACGGCTTGAGGAGATTGCAGGTGAATCAGCGGTCAGGAGATAACGTTAGGATAGGCGTCGATGTCGGAGGGACGTTTACAGATTTGGTACTCGTCGACCCGCAGACCGGGACGATCTTTCTTGGTAAGCAGCTTACGACACACGTGGACCCAAGCCGTGCGATCCTGGAAGGACTGGAGCGACTTTTGGACCAGTCCCACCGCGCAATAGAACACGTTGGTCACCTCGTTCACGGAACGACCCTGGTCACAAACACCATCATCGAACGACGGGGCGCAAAGATCGGACTTTTGACGACGCGAGGGTTCCGCGATTTCCTAGAACTTGGCAAGGAGATCCGCCACGACAGGCACGATCTATTCTTGCGGCGGCCCGAACCGCTGGTGCCTCGGCGTTTACGGCTGGAGGCAAGTGAACGAATCAATGCTACGGGTGAGGTCATCTCGGAGCTCGTGGAAGCCGATGTCCGAGCCGCAGCCCAGCAGTTCAAGGCCGACTCTGTCGAAGCGATCGCAGTCTGCTTCCTGCATAGCTATGCCAACGGGGCTCACGAGCGGCGCGCAAAGCAGATTCTGGCGTCGGAATTGCCAGGCGTGCCCATAACTGTCTCCCACGGTATTGCGCCAGAGATCCGCGAGTACGAGCGCGGCAATACGGCGTGCGCCAACGCATATGTACAGCCGATGATGAATCGCTACGTGAGGCGGCTTGAGGGCGGTCTTCGTAAGAGAGGCTTTTTCGGCTCGCTCTCGTTGATGTTGTCCGGTGGAGGTCTCACAGGACTGGAAGCTGCCGAGTCGGAGCCAATTCAGCTGATCGAATCGGGTCCGGCTGCCGGGGCGACCGCGGCCGCCTTCTACAGCAGGATCACTCAGATCCCCGATCTGATCTCCTTCGATATGGGCGGCACGACCGCCAAAATGTGTTTGATCGAGTGTGGCCAACCTGAGCGTTCGAACGAATTTGAGACAGCCAGAGTCAGCCGTTTTCAGAAGGGATCGGGGCTGCCCTTGAAAATTCCGGTTATCGACCTCATCGAGATCGGCGCCGGCGGCGGGTCGATTGCGCGGGTCGACCAAATGGGTCTGCTCAAGGTCGGCCCTGAGAGCGCGGGATCCGAGCCGGGACCGGTTTGCTACGGTCGGGGAGGCAGCCTCCCAACGGTGACAGACGCTGATCTTGTTCTCGGTTATCTATCACCGGATTATTTTCTCGGGGGCGAGATGACGCTCGACATGGCCGCGGTAGAGCGAGCGCTTACTAAGCACATCGCCGAACCGCTCGGACTTGAAGTCGTTGAGGCCGCGGTTGGGATCCGCAGGATTGTTGATGAAAAAATGGCGGCCGCCATGCGCATTTATATTGCGGAGAAAGGGCGCGATCCTCGCCAATACGCGCTTCTTGCGTTCGGCGGAGCAGGTCCGGTCCATGCACATTCGCTGGCTCGCCTGTTGGGGATCAAGCGTCTGGTCGTTCCACTCGGCGCAGGGGTCATGTCTGCGCTAGGCTTTCTCGTGGCCGCACCGGCGATCACTTTGTCACGCAGCTACAGCGCACGTGTTTTAGCTTTGGATTGGCCGCGCGTTAACGGCTTGCTGGAGGCTATGGAGCAGGAGGCAAGCGCGTTTCTCACAGGCAGTGGCATTGCGCCTCATTGCGTTAGCTTTCGGCGGAGCGTGGACATGCGCTATCTCGGACAGGGTTTCGAGGTCCCGGTCGACGTTCCCAACGGTATCCTGGACGCAGCAACCGCAGATTCGCTCATCGGCCGGTTCAGAAAGGCCTACGAGCTTCGGTTTGGACGGAGCGTCGTTGGCGTACCGATCGAAGCGCTGACTTGGCGCCTTGAGGCGGTCGGTCCGGCCCCCGAGGTGAGCTTGCGCTTCGCGGGCCCCGAGCGCCATGTAGGCGAACTGCGAAAAGCATCCAGACAGGTCTATTTCGGCGAGCACGGATTTTTGGCGGCTGATGTCCTCGACCGTTATCGCCTACGCCCGGGAATGAAGTTTGAGGGGCCTGCGGTCGTCGAAGAGCGCGAGTCCACCACGGTCATCGGACCTGGCTGTAAAGTGGAGGTCGATCCCTCGCTCAGTCTCATCATCGATATTGCGGAAGGTTCGGCGCAAACCAGCCCTCTCAGCCGAGGCGTCAGGCTGGAGGCAGTCAAATCAGAGGAGCTGTCACGCGCCTAAAGCGGGAGGCCTCCGTGCTCGGCCTTGGCGTCATGTTGCCTCCCACCGAGCCGATCCATTTAGGCCATTCAGGAGCGTCCTGAAACCCGGGGGCAACGACTGCTCGGGTCGAAAAAACGGCCCCGCCACAACGAACCGGCGGTCATGCCGATGTGTCCCTGCGATCGATCCTGGCCAGTCTGCAACAAACGGCGTGATACGGCAAAGGCAATGTAGGAAGTTTGCGAGTTAGATTGCCGCACGCCTCAACCTGAGGCCATTTCGAAAAATTAGAGATTTTCCTCAAGATGAAACCCAGCCACCGACAAGGTAGCTGGCCTCGCCAACATGCGCGCGCTTGAGCAATTGTCGATAAGATCCGAGATGCGCTTCGAAGGCCTCCTCGCGAGTGATGCCGCAGCCATGAGACGGCTCGAGCAGTTCACGTAGCACCCTGCCTGTCATAGTCGCAGGTCTGTCTAGCCCAAGCAGATGTAGGACGGTGGGCGCCACATCGCAAATTCCGGAAGGCAGGGAGGACGAGGTCCCGGCTGCGGGAAATGCGGTGCCTGCCGCGAGACCGAGTGCGGCAAGTTCCTTTGGATGAAGACCGCCATGCAGGCCGAGGCCGGTCCTCCGATCGTTGTCATAGAATGTGCCTCCAACAAGACCGAATTCGTCGATGCTGTCGTCGGTCCGGAAGGAAAACGCAACGTCCGGGGCGCGAGGATGATCTGCAAAGACGAGGTGCCTTGACAAGCTTCCCGGCGCAATCCCGTGGATCGCATCTCTGGCACGCGTGAAGACCGAGCCACACCATGGCTCGGTCGTAATAGTTGCAACCAGGCTCTTCAGTTTCGCCTCATCAGGCTCACCGAGATAGAGTGCACCGACTTGTCCTGGCACGACGACCACATCAACGCCCGTAGCCGGCGCTACTCCTGGGCTGAAGCCAGCCTGACGCAGGCCGTCAGCAATAGAGACCCGCGTATGACCGGTGATATGACCATGATCGGATATAGCAAAAATCTGTACGCCGGCTGCCCTGCCCTCGGCGTCCCACCAATCGAGCACGCGGCCGAACTGCCGATCGCAATGTGCGATGATCGATTTGGTCTCTCCCGCACCCGTGCCGTGGAAATGAGACGTTACGTCGGGTTCTCCAAACGAGAGAATCGTGACGTCGGGTCGACACCTGGGCCATATGAAATGCAAGAAAGCGGAAGTAATCCAATCCTGGCCAGCGCGGTCCGGCTCCGTCTTTGGAAGCGCTGGGGGCAATGGACCGAGCTGCGCCTCGATGTCGGCAAGAACGTTCTCAGGCGTACAGGCCTCTTTGAAGTGGCCGGACAGACGTATATGCCCGAAGTCCTCAGCCTTGTGGTGAAAGAGCCGTGTCGTACCTGCCGTATTGGTGGAGAGAACGGCAAGGCTTCGACCATTTCTGGCCAGGAGCTCGCCGAGTGAGGGCGCCGAATACAAATTGCCGCCGCTCTCTAGATCGAGTTGGCGCAGGAGGACTGCATCGGAGGTATCGATATAGCGAAATGGAGAGCGCGCACGATCGACATATTTGTTGCCAACCATTCCGTGTCGGTCCGGTGTTGCGCCGGTGACGAGGCTTGGGAAAGCAGAACGGGTTTCGCTTGGATAGACGGTGCGGTGGTTTGCGAGTGTCACACCCCTCCCTTTCAGTCGCCACAGATTGGGGGTCAGCTCCGCGCTGACCAGGTCCGGGCGGAGCCCGTCGAAGCTGACGACGAGAATTCGAGGCGATTCAAACATCCGCAATTCCGTTCCGTGAGGGCTTTACGCTTCGAGTCGATAGCGCTTGCAGGTTTGCGCGTGCTGATTGGGGTTGTTTGCAGACTCAGTGTCGCCTAACACATCCGTCTGAATCTAAGCTGATCCACTCTCCTGGGGCCAAGACGAGCGAGTCTGGGACGCGCTCACCTCGAGCTCTCGCATCCGAGAGGCATCGTTCGAATTGGTGGACCAGCGGGTCGTCTTGGTCGGTGTAGTGGCAGGGCAAGACCGTCTTCAAACCAAGCCATTGTGCTGCCAGGACGCCTTCCCGCGGTGAAAGGTCGGTCGTGAGTTTGCGACCGGGCCTCTCATCTGCAATACCGGTTGGATTGGCTATCCCGAGAGAACCGATGGTCGGCTTGTAGAGCTCACCCTGCAGGCGCATGTCGGAGAACAACGACGTATCGCCGGGATGATACCAGCGTATGCCGTCTCCGAGTTCGATAATGAAGGCGAGTGGAATACCCGAGACAAAAGATCCGTCCGGCATGCTCACGCCTGAGCAATGGCGGCATTCCAGCGTTTGGATCTCAAGGCCAGCGATCTCCAGACGCATGCCCCAGGCGGTCGGCCGAATTTGAGATGCAGGGACGTTCATGGTCCTGAGGTAAGCCTGGACTTCGTTGCCGCACAGGACGGATGCGCCGGTAAGTTTTGCGATGGCGGGGGTGTCGCCCAAGTGGTCGCGAGCCGCATGCGTCACTATGATCAGGTCAACACGCTCGAAGTCTTTCACCTCGATCGAACACGCCGGGTTGCCCGTAAAGAACGGGTCGAGCAAAATGCGCTTGCCGTCAGCTGACACGATTTCATAAGCGGCGACACCATGAAATCGAACCATGTAGAGTGATTTAGTCATGGCGATTGCTTTTGGTAGACGGGAACGGGAGATGTTGTTGCGGATTGGCGAGCTGACGAAGGGTTATCCAGACAACGAGGCTCACCAATGCTCGATTGCTGCGCTCGCTGACCCAGGGGCAACGGCCGCCGGAGTGCCAGTCTCTTTCAGCCGGCATCTCATTTCGGGAGCAACTGTTGGACTGATTTAGTCATCTCCTCCAGAGCCTCTTCCGGGGACCGGCGAAGTGTCACGACCTCCTGGAGCAGCACGCGAATTCGATCCGTGATCCTGAGCGAATTGTCTCCTGGGAACGAATACCATCCCCCGGCCTTCGTTGAGGCCCGTATTGAGGCTATCCGTGCATCTTGAGGCGGTATCGATGCTTCGAGGTCGGCAGTTGCCTTCCGGTTACCCGGCACATAACTCGTTACATCTGAGACCAGGTGCTGGACAGGCATGCTCTCCATGAATTTCATGAAAGTCCAGGCTGCCTTCTGTTGGTCGGGGTTGCGAGCGAGCATCATGATACAGCCGCCGCCCGCCGGCACGCGGCCATTGTCTGTGATCGGAATCGGCGTCGTGCGCAGATCGAACTTGGCCTGTTTGAGCTGCGTCTTCAGAAATCCGCTCGAGGTCACGAGCATTCCCACCGTTCCGGCTGAGAATGCCTGATAAGCTTGTTCACGTGGCATATCTATTTGGCCAGCCTTGCCGAAATCGCGTACAATTTCGAGGGCGCGCAAGCCTTCCTGTCCGTTGAAGGTGATCGTGCGATCGTCGGCGGACATCATCCGTCCACCTTGGGATTCGATCAGGGCCATGAAGGTCCAGTTGCCGGCCGCGGCGTAATCGAAGTAGCCGCCGATCCGGTTATTCCCGAGAGCAGTGATCTTGGCAGCGAGAGCCGTGATCTCTGGCCAGGTATTTGGCAAGTGGTCAGGGTCGCCGCCTGCCTTGTGGACGAGATCGGCGTTGTAATAGAGGATCGGCACAGAGACGATGTATGGCAGTCCGTAAGGTGTATCGCCGCTGCGGCAGAGCTCGTTAGAAATGGCTTCGTAGCTGGTATCGGCCCAGGCTTTATCCTGGTTAAGGAACGGCGTGAGCGGAATTGCCAAACCTCTGCGGATCGTCAGTTCAGAACGGTTATAGCCCTGAAAAATAACGTCAGGTACTGTGCCGACCACGTTGTCTCGCAGCAGGCGCTGGGTAAGATCGTCATAATCGCTGGCAGCCGGACGCACCTTCAGGTCGATGCTCGGATTGTCGGCCTTGAAGGTCTCGATAGATTGGGCTGGTATCAGGGAACCCAATGTTAGAACGTCCACATTAGTGGCGTGGGCTTGGCCGATGAGAGCGGCGTCCAAACAGATGAGCAAGAGAATTGATTTTTTGATCATCATCGGAGGTTCAGATCTCAACCTTGTGCACCAGGTTTGCAGGAAAGCAAGGCTGTAGCTATCGGGCGTCGCCTTCAAATCCTGGCGGCGGGCAACGCCGCCAGAAATCGTGCGGCACTCCCAATAGCGGCATCGGCGCGCGGAATGAGGCGGGCGCGATTGGCAAAGCCGTGGATCAGGCCTTCGTAGCGCTGTAGATCAACTGAGACCCCTGCTGCTTGGAGCCGCTCGGCCATTTCGAGCTGCTCATCCCGAAGAACATCGAGCTCGGCGATACCCATCCAGACGGGTGGCAATCGCTTGAGGTCGGCGTGTAGGGGGGCAAGGTAGGGATCGAAAGGAGAAATGCCTTTTGGTACGAGAGCCCGGACATAATGCTCCATGCGAGCCTTGGACATGCCGAATTGTCCGCTTCCGAACAGTCGATAACTGGGCCTTTCGGCGTTCATGATGTCATAGACGCCGTAAAAGAGTGCCATGCCGACCGGAAGCTCCTTCCCTTCGTCGCGGCGCCGGAGCGTCGATGTCAAGGCAAGCGCTGCACCTGCCGATCCTCCACAAACGGAGATGCGGCTTCGATCCAGCCCATGGTCTTCGGCCAGGGTGAATACCTGATCAAGCGCTGAGACCATATCTTCCAGCGCCGCCGGATAGGGGTGTTCTGGAGCGAGGCTGTATTCAGTCGAGATAACGGCGAGATCGCCCTGGGCAACCATCCTCCGGCAGATACAATCGCAATGGTCGAGCGAGCCCCGAACGAAACCGCCCCCGTGCATGAACAGCGTTAGTGGAACACGTTTCCAACCGTTCCTGTACAGGCGGGCGCGAAGCGGTCCTTGTGGGCCGAGGATCGTCAATGGCAGGATCGTCTCGACGTCAGGAGAACCCTCATTCCAGAACGGAGCAAACCTTGTTTGCTGGTCGCGGTCCCCTTGGAAGGTGGTAGGCGCTCCGCCATCAGCTGCGACCATTTCTGCCACCTTGGCCATGGCGATCGCCATATCGGGATCTATCAAGTCGATTGAGACGGCCCGCCCGTCTTCGGTGCTCTGCGCAGACATGAGATTCTCTTTCTCGCTGGGGACGTTGGACGTCCCTCAAATTTGGGTGCTTTGAAGGCGGCTATGGAATGTGGGCATCACTTTCCAGACGACGGCACCCAATCACGTCCTAGTGCAAAAACGCAGTCGCCGCGCCCGGTTCGAGCCGGGATTCGCCGGGTGAGCACCACGCCATCAGCTTTGGCGATAACTGGTTCGGCATCCCGCCAGGGGGTACTCGTAAAGTGAATATTCCCCACGACCTGTCCTTCGCACACGGTGTCGTTGAGCCCAACGAGCGGCTCAAAGAGCCCCCGCTCTGCGGCGTCGGCATAGACATAGTCCCTGCTAGAAACACGCTTCAGCAGGCGGCACTCCGGCGGCGGCCAGTGGGGGAGAGGCCGGCTCGTAGCGCCGACATGGTGAAGCAGCCGAGCCAAACCATGCTCGGCCATCTCGATTGCGCGAGGGGCCACGCTGCCCCCGCCCCCCAGCTCGGTTGAAAGATGTTTGACCCCTTGCCGCCGGCAAGCGCCGATCAACGCGCCGTCGCCGCCTGTCGAATGCTCAATGATCATGCCGATTGGCATGCCGAAGACACGTAGACGTGTTAGCGCTTCGTTGAGATCATCTGAGCCTGTTGGGCGGGCCACCACGGCGCAAGGCAAATATTCGAAGGTGAGACTGCCTGAATGGAGATCGACGACATATTCGACGCGAGGCAGGAGTTCACTTTCGATATAATGCGCGATCATTGAGGTCGGCCCGCCCGACGGACCTCCCGGGAAGTGCCGATTCAGATTCCCATCATCGAGCGGTGAATTGCGGCGGTCGGTTCGGACGGCGGGCGCGTTCGCACCTGGAAGTACAATCAGCCGACCGCGTACGTCTTCGCAGCGCAGTGCGCGGATCAACTTCATGAGAATGATCTGGCCCTCGTACTCATTTCCGTGATTGCCAGCCATGAGCAGCACACTCGGACCTTCTCCGTTGCGGATCGTCACAATTGGAATCGGCTCGCAATTGTAGCCCGCATCATCGCCTGAGCGATCATGCACAGCCAATGGTAGCATGAGAAAGCCAGCCTGTTTACCTGGCGCGTCGATGTCGATTGTTGTCCATATCTTGGACGACTGTTGAGTTTGCGGGCCCATGCTCTGCTCCCCTCAACTAAAGGTAAACATCTGCAATCGCAGCGAGTCCGCGCTCGAAAGCAGCGCGGTCCGGCGGGGTACCCATTCCGAACCGAACTGCGTTGGGGGGCGCATTGTCCATAGCGTAAGTACTGCTCACGCTGACCTCCACCCCGAGTGCACGCACGCCTGCGACAAACTCTATTGCAGGTCGGTTCGCAGGCAACGAGAGCCAGACGTGCAAGCAGTCCGGCCGGCTACGCATGTTCGCGCTGCCAAGCCGGTCGGCGACCAAGGTATGGCGAGCGCGCGTCTCTTCTCGAACCGCATCGATGACGACATCGACGGCGCCCATCTCGATCAGTGAGGAGACAACGCTTCCGTTCATCGGTGCGCACATCCAGTAGGTGGCACGCACGCCGGGCCAAAACCGTTCTTCTGCGGCCCGTGCAGTCGGCGCGAGAACATAGGCGACCTTCAGCGCGGCCGCCAACGATTTGGCAGTCCCAAGGATGTACCAGGAGATCTCCGGTGCGAAAGTCGACAATGGAGGTGGAACGTTTTTTGGAAGCAGGCTGTAGATGTCATCTTCGATGATTGTCACGCCATATTGGCGGCAGATCTCGGCGATCGCTTGGCGCCTCTCTATGCTCATCACTGCTGTGGTCGGATTCTGCAGTGTCGGCATGGCATAGTAGGCTGCCGGTCGTTCCGAGCGACAGACCGCCTCGAAGTGGTCCGGCAGAACGCCCTCCTCGTCCATCGCTACCGGTGAAAGCTGAAAGCCGAGCTGTCGAGCAAAGGGCAGCAGCGTCGGATAGCTGAGGGACTCAAGCGCGAGCCGACCGTTGCGGCCGACAAGGCCGGCCAGGAGCATCATGAGAATACTTTGCGTGCCGTTCGCAACCACGACCCGGTCAGCCGGGGGGACCTGCGGTAGTCGCCGACCAAGAAAACGCGCGCCAAGGCTGCGGTCGCGTTGGCTACCGCGGAACTGGTGCGCACCTATGAGTTCGTTCGGTGCGAATGCTTCCAGAACGTTTTGGACGGCAGCTTTGTAAACGGCGTCAAAAGCGTGGGGGACTTTTGGCGGTAGATTGCCGCTCATGTTGAGAAGCGCGTTCGATTTATCGGTGAGGATCATAGTTGAGCCCTTGGATTGGATGCCTAGCAAGTCTCGAGCAGGCGCATCTGGTGGGTCATGGATTCGATGCAGGCGTCAGTGTTCTCCGCCCGAGAGCTTGGCGCGGGCTGTGATTTGGCGGCTTGTTTTGGATGCTCGCCGGCGCCGCGTCAGTGGCAGGATCAACGAACTCAGCCCGACAGGAACAATCGGCGTGTGGAAGGCATTTCCGGTCTCCGCGCCTACTTTACGGCTCCGCCGGTCATTCCTTCCACAAACCACTTTTGTGCAGCCAGGAAAGCGATGACCAGGGGGAGAATGACAAGGGTTGCCGCTGCCATCAGCGGCCCGTAGTCGTTGCCGGCCTCCTCGCTCTTGAAGGCCATTATGCCGAGCGGGGGCGGCATAAGAGACTCGTCTCGCACCGCAATCAGCGGCCAGAAAAGATCGTTCCAGTGCCCGACAACCGAAAAGATGGCGAATGCAATGAGCGCGGGGAGCGCCATGGGAACCATGATCCTCCAGACGATGGCAAGTTCAGAAAGCCCGTCAAGACGGGCGGCATGAACGACATCGTCCGGAATCGTCTTGAAGAACTGGCGAAACAGGAAAATGCCGAATGGCGACACCACATACGGAAAAACAAGCGCGGCATAGGTATTGAGAATGCCGAGCTGGCTTGCCAGAACAAACAGCGGCAATGACAAGACCTGATGTGGTAGCAACAGACCAACCAGAACCATGCCAAAAAGCAGGTCGCGTCCGGGAAATCTCAGCTTGGCAAGCGCGTAGGCGCACGGCGCGCAAACCAAGATTTGCAGGAGCAAGATGAGGGCGCAGACAAGCAGGCCATTGCCCATGTAGCGCGGAAGAGGCACCTCTGTGAGTGCCTTTGTGTAATTTTCGACACCATAGAAATGAACCGGCCAGAGCGAAAAGGAAGCGCGAAAGATCTCGCCGGGCGGCTTGATTGAAAGCGAAAGCATCCACACAAAGGGGACAAGGATAAGCGCTCCGCTCATCAGCAAGGCGGCATGGCGAAGAACGCCGGTTGGCGGCGACAGCGTCGATCTGGCGAGGCTCATTGATAGTGCACTTTTCTATCCAGAACGCGCATCTGGACCAAGGTGAGCGTCACGACAATCACAAGGAACACGACGGCGACCGCGGCTCCGTAACCGGTGCGCAAATATTCGAAGCTCTCACGGTAGAGGGTGTAAAGCAGCACCTCCGAGGCGTGACCGGGGCCGCCTTGGGTCAGGACTTTCACGGTATCGAAGGTCTCAAATGCCCTCAGCGCCACCACGATCAGGACGAACATCGAGACCGGCCCAAGCATCGGCAGGGTCACAGTTCTTAGCCGGTCCAGCCACATATCGGCGCCGTCGACGGCCGCCGCATCGTACAAATCCTGCGGAATGCTTTTTAAGCCTGCAAGAAACAGAACCATGGCGTAGCCAAGGTTTTGCCATATGCCGATCATCGCTAGGACCGGCAGTGCCGTAGTCTCGTCGCGTAGCCAATTCGCCGTCGGTAAGCCAAGCGCGGCAAGCGACTGGTTGACGAGGCCGATTGTGGGGTGCAGTAGCGCCTCCCAAGCGATCGCCATCGCGGTGAGCGTCGCCATAAAGGGCAAAAAGTGAATGGCGCGATAGAAAGCGCGGCAGGTCTTTCCGCTTTCAATCAGAAGGGCAACCGCGAGGCCAAGGACCACTGTCCCCGGCACCACAATCAGAACGTAGATCAGGGTATTGAGAAGCGATGTTCTAAATCCCGCATCAGCGAAGACATCCTCAAAATTGGCCAAGCCCACGAAGGAGAACGAACGCGCGCCGAACTGCCAGTCCGTGAGCGCTATAAAGAAGACGCCGAAGACAGGCAGGAAGAACAGTCCGAGCAAGAGCAGCGCCGCCGGCGCTGCAAGCGTCCATCCTGCTGTCGTTTCAGCAAGGGCACGACGCTTCGACAGCGATGCGGACAGCGTTTGCAGAGCAGGTTGGATGCCGGCCGATGTCGTCGCCTCCGGCCTCCCTCTGATCGCGCCTGCCCCGCTCATCGAACGTTTTCCCGAATGGGTGTAACGGATGCCAGAGTCCCGGCTTCGGCTTGCCGACGCAGCCGTCGCCCATTGCGCGCAAAGAGCAGCACACGATCGGGACGAACGTCGACATGGAGGGTCTGCCCCGGCAGAACGTGAGGCGCCCGTTCGGCAAGCAATCTTGCAACGAACGGAGCATCGAGTCCGGCCAGAGCAAGGTGGACGAACAGATCAGAGCCCATATGCTCGATCATCCGCACGGAGCCTGTGAGCGTGCCATGGCCCGCATGATCGCTAAGGTGCAAGCTTTCCGGCCTGATTCCAAGGGTCAGCGGCGTGCCTGGGAGTGCATCGACCTCGGTGGCAAGCGTAGACCCTGCCACGTCGATGAGGTCTCGCTCGCGCACGATGCCATCGAGCATGTTGATCTTGGGCGAACCGATGAATTCGGCGATCCGGCGGTCATCAGGATCAGCATAGATGTCTTGGGGCGGAGCAACCTGCAGCAGCTCGCCTTCGAGCATCACCGCCACTCGATCCGACAGCGTCATGGCTTCCGCCTGGTCATGGGTCACGTAGACGAACGTGCCCCCGAGCCTCTGGTGCAATTCCTTGATCTCGGCTCGCATCTGCACCCGTAGCTTGGCATCGAGGTTGGACAGCGGCTCATCCATCAGAAACACAGCTGGATGGCGCACCATGGCTCGTCCGACGGCTACGCGCTGGCGTTGGCCGCCGGAGAGTTGGCCGGGCTTGCGAGAGAGCAGATGGCCAATGCCGAGCGACTTTGCCGTGCGGGTAACTTCTGCTTCGATTTCGGCCTCGATCTTCGCCGAACCAGGCATAAGCCGGCCGAAAAAGGGAAGCCTCTGGCCCGCCGAGAACATGCGCATCCGAAGTGGGAGCGCCATGTTGGCGGCGACCGTCATATGCGGATAGAGCGCATAGGACTGGAACACCATCGCAACATCGCGCCGCTTGGGCCGGAGACCATCGACAGCCTCTGGGCCAATCGAGAGCGAACCTGAGTCCTGTATCTCCAGCCCCGCCAAAATGCGCAGCAGCGTCGATTTTCCACAACCCGAGGGACCCAAAAGCGTCAGGAACTCGCCGTCGGCGATCGACAGGGAGACTCCTCGAAGCACTGGTGTCGCGCCAAAGCTTTTGTGGATACCGCTGATCGATACGGATGCCATAGCCGTCCCTTACACCGTCACGAACAAGCGTGCGGACCACCACCGTCGTTCGTCGGAGCTGTTTGTCTGGCTGGTCTTAGAACCCGGTATTGCTACGCTCGCATGACAATCATTCAAGATTTCGATCGGATGTTGCAAAGAAACGATCGCTATGAACGAAAAGCGTCAATTTGCCCAAATTCAATTGTGTCCGCGCAATCGGTCGATCTTTACCGCGCCGCCTTGCGCTGCCCCTCTCCACCGTCGCGTCATTCGCGGCGCATCGCGGACGCCGTTTCTCCCGCTGAGCGACGTTCTAGTTTGGCGACATGTGGCAGCTGCAGCTGCAGTCCATGGAGAGAGGGCGAACTGATCTCAATTTTCGATGGATCAAATCAAAAACGCGATTGGTCAAATTGGTTGATTGCCCAACAGCCTATAGTTGGAAGGCCGAACGTCCCTCCTGGTCTAAAAGGTCCTTCACCGTGCCCCTCCTTGCAGAACGTCTCAAAGTCATCCGCCCATCGGAAACCAAGGCAATGACGGCACGGGCCGCCGAGCTGCGTGAGGCAGGGGCGGACGTGATAACGCTCAGCGCAGGCGAGCCGGACTTCGAGACGCCGAGCGCTGTTTGCGAGGCTGGCGTTCAGGCTATCCGCCGTGGTCGCACCAAATACACGCCCGTTGCAGGTATCAAAGAGCTCCGCAAGGCGATCCGCGACAGCTTGAGCAGCGACCACGGGCTTGACTACAGCATAGACCAGATCACGGTCGGGTGTGGCGCCAAGCAGGTCGTTTTCAACGCATTGTTTGCCAGCCTCGATCCAAGCGACGAGGTCGTAATACCGACCCCTTGCTGGGTCTCCTATCCCGATATGGTCAAACTCGCCGGTGGAACGCCGCTCCTCGTAGCTTGCGGCGAATTGCACGGCTTCAAACTCCGTCCGGACGCCTTAGAGGCTGCCATCACCTCGCGCACCAAATGGCTGATGTTGAACTCCCCCTCCAATCCCACGGGAGCAGTCTACAGTCGAGACGAATTGCTTGGCTTGGCGGCAGTGCTGCGTCGCTACCCGCAAGTCCACGTCCTCTCCGATGATATCTACGAGAAGCTGACCTATGGCTGCGAATTCGCCACCATGGCCGCTGTCGCACCCGATCTTTACGAGCGCACCCTGACCGTCAACGGTGTTTCAAAAGCCGATGCGATGACCGGATGGCGCGTCGGCTATGGCGCCGGCCCTGTGGCACTGATCAAAGCCATGAATATCATTCAGGGGCAGACGTCCTCCCATACGAGTTCGATTTCGCAACATGCAGCTGTGGCAGCTCTATCGGGCGGCCGGCAACATGTGCAAGAGTTCGCGTCAGCATTTTTGAAGCGTCGTGACCTTGTTCTCCAAAAACTCAAGCAGGCCGAGGGACTTTCCTGCCGCGCGCCCGATGGTGCATTCTATGTCTTCCCCTCCTGCGCTGGTGTGATTGGAAAGCGTACGCCGGGTGGAAGGGTGATCGAGACAGACACGGACTTTGCCATGTATCTGCTCGACGCCTTTTCTGTTGCAGTGGTGCCCGGCAGCGGTTTCATGGCGTCGCCCTACATTCGCATTTCGTATGCTTCCTCGACTGAGGATCTCACCCGGGCCTGCGATCGCATTATCGCCGCTTGCGCCGCCCTGTCCTGAAAGGCTCCTCCCGATGTCGCCTGCCGAACGCCTCCGTGCCCGTATAGCCGAGACAGGTCTCGTTCATGTCATGGCTGCTCACAGTCCCCTTTCCGCAATCCTAGCCGAAGAGGCAGGATTCGATGGGCTGTGGGCGTCGGGATTCGAGCTGTCAGCGCTCTATGGCTTGGCTGACATGAGCCTCATTACGATGACGCAGCACCTCGATGTGCTGCGAGCGATGGCAGCCAGAACGAGCCTCCCGATCGTTGCCGATATCGATACAGGCTATGGTAACGCGATTAACGTGGTCTATGCGATCCGCGAATATGAGCGAGCGGGCGCTAGCGCCGTGGTCATCGAGGATAAGACATTTCCGAAGGTCACCAGCCTAGCCGCCGGCGGCCGCCAGGAGCTACTAAGGGTCGAAGAGTTCCAGGGCAAGATTGAGGCTGCAATCGCCACTAGAGGTGATCCGGCCTTTCTAGTCATCGCGCGCACCGAGGCACTCATAGCCGGCTTGGGCCAGTCCGAAGCGTTGCATCGGGCGAACGCCTATCGGGAGGCCGGCGCGGACATGATCCTAATTCACTCCAAAAAGAAGAATCCTTCGGAGATAGAGGGCTTCTCGCGGGCGTGGACCGGGGCGGTGCCACTGGTGATTGTGCCAAATGCCTACCCGGAGCTCGACGCCGCCCGGGTCAAGGCGCTTGGGAACATTCGCATGATGATCTACGGCAATTACGGGATCCGGGCCGCGACTACGGCTATGCAAGAAATTTTCCGCCGGATCATCGCTGATGGTGGCGTGCAGAATGTTCACAAAGACATTCTGCCCGTTGAAGAGATTTTCAGGCTGCAGAAGATGGACGAGGTGAAAGTAGCAGAGACACGGTTTCTCCGCTAACGAGTTCCGGTCAAATGTCAAGGGATGTCGCTTGCTTCGAAGTTCTGAATATCTTGACAAGCTCGTTCCGACCCCGACCTCCCGCCTCGCTCTATCGGCACACTAGGCGAAGGCCGTGTGCATTTCGAGTGCAGCTTCCACTAATATCTGACCGAATGGGGATTTTCTGCATGAAGTCGGGCTAATAAGCATGATCCCGACTGTTGATATCGAATAATTTGATGCAAGAAACACAATGTTTATCACTCGCGTGAAGACAGTCTGACCGTCCCGCAATTCGCTGGAGCAGCAACAGATGGCGACCGAAGATGATGAGGTGCCGCTGAATGCGATTCGTGTGTTTGTGATGATTGCACGCGAAGGGAGTGTGACGCGGGCGGCTAACACGTTGGGCACGACACAAAGCTCGGTCAGTCGCTACTTGTCAGTGCTTCAGAACTATCTCGGTGCGGAGCTCATGCAACGACGCGGCCGGCGAAGCCAGATCACAGAATTCGGAAGATTGTTTGCAAACGCCGTCGCCGAACCGCTCGATAGCGTCTGTTTCACCGCAAAGAGGATGCGGCGCCGTGCTCGGACGGACACCAACCGAATTGTAGTGCGCACGTCGCTCTCAACGTTTGCCTATTCCTTTCTGATACCAAACCTGCAGGCGTTTTCCGCCGAGATGGGTGGGGTGATCGTGGACATCATCAGTTCACTGTCCCCACCGAGGTCATCCGACGATTATGACATTTTGATCACGCGGGATCTGCCCGTTATCGAGCCGGCAGACGATTGGGAGATTTACAGCGAACAACTTGTTTGCGTAGGCTCTCCAAATCAAGTTGATGGAAGGAGCCTCGCGGTCATTCGTAGCACGCCAATCCTCAACATTACCTCTCGGCCCGACATCCTTCCCACTTGGTTGCGGGCAATGAACCTGAGTTCGAACGATATAAAATCAGGGGCGCGGTATGATCACAATTACCTCGCGTTACCTGCGGTGATGACAGGAAAGTGCCTGCTGGTCGCCCCCGAAATCATTGTCAGTGACCTGGTACGTTCGGGAGCTTTGAACGTGATCCCAGGATCCCGAACTCCGAGCGGAATGCAGTACCGAGCGTATGCAGTTGATCGCACCGATAACCCGGAAATCGCGCGGGCGTTCTGTCGATGGCTGGTGCGGCTTTGTAAGAACGCTGCACTTTCAGAAGTTGCCTAGCTACGGACAGAAGGCAAGCAGATCCTGCCATCGTCGAGGAAGTGGGCGAAGTCATCCCAGCGCCCCGAGCATGTAGTTGATCGGCTTCAGGACCTCGGAGGAAGGCGAGAGGGTTCTGCGCTCGGTTAACAACCAAGTGTGCACGTCATCGAGAATCGGCTTTCTCTTTTCCTGGCGCACTGCGATCCGCACGTCGGCGCAGCGGCCGTTGAGGATCGCTAGTTCGTGGGAAGCCGCCTTACGCAGTGAAATAGAATCAAAGTTGTGGGCCTGTCGAGCCTTGCGGTAAAGTCGTCGACATGCGTCGGACACCCGCTTTCGACTAGCCCCGTGAATTCCATGTATTTAAGCACAGGATCTCTTTAGCCTAAGTCCTTACCTGCTGTCGCATTGGTTCGATTGCAACCTCGCTCACCGCCGCGCACTACGTTTTGCAAGCCATGCCGCTCTGCCAAACTGCTTACAAAGAGACGGACTTCGTAACTCCCGCGTCGCGGCTCCTAACCAAGCCACTCCTTCAATACAGCCTTCGTGGAGCAGACCCTCAAAGCAATAATAAATCTCCATTCGGTCGGCTTTGTGCTTTGCAACGATGCGAAGCTCATTGCCCATGGCGGATCCAGCTATAGTGCCGTCAAACACCTCCCCTCGGTAGAAGCCCGCAATGTTATCCCCCTGGTGCGTTAGCGTCATGACATGTTCTTCAACCCGACCAGCGAACTTCACAGTACTCTCCCAAAGTCCCGCGAACACCTCCCTGGGTTTCGGCGCAGCCGCCTCAGAATCGCTTTCGACTTCTGATTGCAACGTTCGAAGTAATATCTCGAGGGATCCAGCAACCAGGCGGGCCTGCTCGTCATCGAGGATGTTGAATGGATCAATTAGGATAATGTTCTCGCTCGAGTAGAAGTCTGGAAGTTGAATCCGGAAGTCATGAAGCATTCGGGCAACGATTTCGTCCGCGCGAATCCGCTGGTCAGCCCAACAAACCTTCAGCCGCGGCGTGAGCGCCGACCAGCTTGAGGGCTGGATTGAAACACGGACCAGATCGGGGGAA
Source organism: Bradyrhizobium sp. CCBAU 45384 (assembly GCF_028128665.1). Lineage (NCBI taxonomy): Bacteria > Pseudomonadati > Pseudomonadota > Alphaproteobacteria > Hyphomicrobiales > Nitrobacteraceae > Bradyrhizobium > Bradyrhizobium sp. CCBAU 45384. Next base: position 171,985 of record NZ_LBIZ01000109.1, on the reverse strand, counting down.
AGGTTTGACGCTATCGTCCCCAATAGCCGAAGCCATTTTTGTTCATCTTTCGCACGTAAAGACGGAGTAAGCCAAGCCTCCAACGCAACGACGGCGCCTACCATCTCTTCTTTACCGACCTTCATCGCACGACCAAACGAAAGGTGCGGCGGCCCATTCGCCCACGCCGCCCGCGCCAGTTGTTCAGATCCGATCAGCAAGGCGGTCGACTGTGGGCCGCGCAGATATTTACCGCCTGAGTAGATCGACAATGTTGCGCCCCGGGATAGCCATGGGTCAGGCTTGCCGGGAGACAGTCCAGCTCCATCCACCACAATCGGCAAATGACCAACGCGTTCCCGCATCGCCTCCAAGGACATCTCACTGTCAGCCGTCTCGGCCGCCCCAAGGAAGCAGAGCATGCAAGCCGATTCAGCTAACGTAGCGAGGACTTCGAGATCATCGAACGGAATAAGTTCAGCCCCGACAGTGCCTATGACAGAGTCATAGACAAAGCGATGTGTTCGCGGTATCAGGACGCGTTTCTTCAAACCGCACGATTTTGGCAACCGCGTCATTGCTATCGGTTCGTTGCCAGCGATGCATGCAGCGGTTGCCAGTGCTAGTGCCGCCACGCTGCCGGCCGTCACGACGCCCCACTCCGCTCCGGTGAGCCGCGCAATGTATTTGCCAACTCCTTCGGCGAGTTCATCCACGTCGACGAATGCTTCGCCCGCAGCTCTCATTGCCAACTCCACGATTGGCCTCGGATTGCTGCCACCAAAGCTCGACCTCGTCCCAGCGCAATTGACAATTGGCTGAACACCCAACGCGTCGTAAATCCAACCGCGGCGATGCTTCTCGTTAGACCGAAGCTGATCGCTCAAGGACAGAGGTTGAGGGTTGAACGTCATGACATTTCCTGTCCGGCAGTCCCGATCATGCTAGTCGGGCGTCCATGCCCTCCCGACATTAAACAGACAATCACCAAGGGCTGCTCGCGCCAGAAAACGCCGGCACAAAACGACGCCCCCCGTCCCGAATTTAACCGTAACCGACCTCCGCCAAGGTTCTTGAGTAAAGTGGATGCGTCCCGCCTCCTGACCATCATTGACGGTGTCTCCAAGGCTCACAAGCGGCTCGAACAGGCCGTTTGCAGGCGAGTAGACGAAGTCGTTTGATCGAACGCGATAGAGGAGTTGAATGGAACCAGGACCGGGTGCCTTCGGAGGAGCGGCCAGGGCACCGATATGATGCAAAACGCGCGCAAGACCATCCTCTGCAACGCGTAGCAAATTGCGTGAAACGGTTCCCCCACCGCCCAATTCGGCCGAAAGACAAGCAACGCTCCCCACGCGATCGCAAGCGCCGGTCAAGCTACGGTCTCCACCGGTCGATGCATCGGTTGCGAACCCAACAGGTAAGCCAAACACACGGAGGAGATCTACACTTTGGCGGAACTGTGAGGCGGAGTTCGGAGCGATCATTACGCTAGAAGGGAGGTATTCCAGCGAGCTCCCTCCCGAATGCAAATCACAAACGAGATCGCACCCGGGCAACAGGACCGTTTCAATGAAATGGGCCATCATCATGGTCGGGGTCCCATTCGGATCGCCTGGAAAGCTTCGATTCAAGTTTCCGTCGTCCAGGGGAGAGACTCTTTGACCAGCCTCAACCGCAGGCGCATTCGCCGCAGGTAGAATAATTAAATGGCCCTGAATGTGCTCAGCCTGTAGCGACTGGATCAGCTTTATGAGCACGATTTGACCTTCCCACTCATCGCCATGGCTACCTGCAATCAACAGCACTCGGGGCCCCGATCCATTCTTGACGCTTGCAACCGGCACTGGGATCCATCCGTATGCTGAGGCATTGGTTGAGAACGGCACGCGAAGATAACCGATCGTCTTGCCTTCTTTGTCAAAATCGACTTCCGACCAGATTCTTGACGGTTGCATGGCGTTCCCGAACTCACCTAGAGCGAATTACGGCCGGTGCGCACTGCGGTTGTGAGCTCGGTCCTGTAGGTCACGTTGATGGCGCCAACAGCATCACAGTGGTCCGACAAGACTGACCGTAACTCTTTCATGATGATGTCCTTGCCGTGCGCTGTCAGCGCGATTTTGACTTGGATGGTCGACATGGCGAATGCCTCAAAAGTTTCCGTAGTAAACGTTCTTGGCCACTCCCAGCTGTGGACCATGACATTCGAAAATCGATCGTCTGAGGCAAGCTCGGCCTCAAAGTTGGCCGCCGAATGTGCGCCCCTAGCATCCGCGTAGGTGCCAGTCCGATAGCCGGGAACGAAATTCTCAAGGAATAGCTCGAAGGCCTGGAAGAAGCCTGTCTCATGACAGCGCTTGTTCTGCGCTATTGCGAGGAGACCGTTATCGACCAGGACACGATGCGCTTCTGGATAGAAACGCATCCGGTTGAAGAGCTGCGCGGCGCCAGCGGCTGTTATCACTCCAACCGTTAGATCGCTGAACGGAAGTTGCTCCGCCGGAGATTGGATGAACCGAATTCGCCGGACCGTGTTTGTTGATTCAATTGCCCGTCGGATCATCATCGTACTTGGCTCCAGCCCGCAGACTTCAAACGATCCGTCAAGAGCGTCGGCCAACATCCGCGTGAAGATGCCTGTCCCGCAGCCCACGTCGACGACCAGCCGCGAGGAATGGTGCAAAGACGACGCCCGCTTGGCAATCTCATGAACGGGGCCGATGGGATATCCTGGTCGTTCCTTGTCGTAATGCTCACCAATGGTCTGATAATGCTCCCATCCAACGGATTTTCCGGAACTCTGTATCGACATGAGACATCTCCGGGGATCCATGATTCCACGCCGGCCGCTTTGAGCGCAGATCGTTACGGTCTTGAGCTACGTTCGAAAGCGACCAGAGGCGAGCAGACGGCAAAAGCTAGGGCGTTATGCCCTAAGAATGAGCGCCTGTCCTATAGCTCTCTTGAAGAGGTAATGTGATGGAATGCCCGGCACATGCCGCTCGGCGCCGATCTGCTCGAACCTATGGTGGCGGTAGAACGAGCTGGCCGTTGTTCGTCCAGTGCACCATACCAGAAGCGCCCCACGCCTACGGATTTCGCGTAGACCATGATTTAGCACGGCGCTGGCAAAGCCAAGGCGCCGGAAGTCTTGGGCAGTTGCCATCCCTTGAATTCTCCAGCTGCGTCCTGATGACTGACGATCTTGATTGGTCTCTATGTCTTGGAGAACAAAAGTGGCCACGGATGCTAGGGCCGATCCACAGTAAGCGCCTATGTGGAATACGGCTTTAGCGTTAGGATATGCGGGCACTGGCTTCGGAGGTGCCGGTGCCAATGCAACATCCCGAAGCTCACGGCCCGCTTCTTCGGAAATGAAGCGAACATGCAGATCGGTGTCACCGATCGGGAACTGGGCTATTGCGGCGGCGGACGCTGATTGGTCGCTCATGGCTTAACTCCCGATCCGCTGCGAGCAGCTATCAGAGATTCAATTGCCTTCAACCCACGAACGAGCTCGTGTTGATCCGGCGGTACGCCCAAGCCGATGCGAAATTTGCGATCCCCGCGGGTGCTGCCAACCGCGAATGAATCGCCTCGTCCCACAATCGCTCCAGCATCAAGGGATGCATTGACAAAGGCGTTGAGCTGCCATGCTCCCGGCACATCGATCCAGAGATGATAGTTGAACCCATTTTGAGATATCTGCACGTCGGGCAGAATCGAAGCAGCGAGGGCACGGCGCCTCAAAGTTTCTGCTCGGACCGACCGCAGTACTTCCGACCCGACGCCATTTGCGAGCCAACGCGACGCGATCTCAGCCACCAGCGGTGCGACCATCCAGTTCGTGGTCCGCACTCCAGGCCAAAAAACATCCTTCGCGATATCGGAATTGGGAGCCATGACATACGCTACCCGAAGCTGCGCAGCTAGAGATTTGCTAAGCCCTAGAATGTACCAGCTGCGCTCGGGCGCGTAGAGAGCCAGTGGGGGAGGCGCCTCTTCCGGCAGCACGCCGTATATATCGTCTTCAAAGAGCCAAAGATCATGTCGGCGAGCGACTATCGCAATGTCCTTGCGTCTTGTCTCAGACATCGTTGCAGACGTCGGGTTATGCAGTGTAGGCATGCAGTAGAGCGCCCGAGCATTGTCGCCCAACTCGACACATGCTCTATCGAGACTCGTTGGATCAATCCCCTCACTATCTATTGTCACGCCGCGGAGCTCAATTCCGAACAAGGCCGACAGTGGTTTGATCGCCGGATAGGTCAGCTCTTCGGTTAGAAGGAATCCGCCGGTTCCAACGAACCGGGCCATCAACATCGCCAGGATGCTCTGTGAGCCGTTCGCGAGTACGATACGCTCCAGGTCCGGCTTTTGACCTAGGCGTTGACTAACCCACATTGCTCCCACCTCGCGATCGGTCGCGGTTCCCATGAAGCGCGGAAAGCGAATGGCGTCGGCGATGTTGATACCTCTAAGGTCTGCGAACGTCTCCGTTAACGCGCGTTGGACCACGGGGCTGGGAGGCGGAAAATTACGGCCAAAATCAATCGGCATCGCTTTGGGTGGCGACTGCGGCTGCATAATCTCGCTCACGTCATTCTTGTCGCTCGCCCTAGTCATAATTCTATTGGGCTCCACTGATGCTATTCTTGAGGGACGAATTTTGAGATCATCACCAAAGCAATGGATCCCGCGATTGCGAAGGCAGTGGCGATCGGTACTGCGGCCCCCCGAATAGCCGGAACTCGGATCGAGGTCGTCACATGAAGCAGTGCCAGGATGATAAAGGCGATGGCTACGACGGCCGGAAAGACGTCCTCGGGGAATTGCGGCCTTGTAAGCAGCAGGATCGCAAGGAGTGGCGTATCATACGAAACGGGGATGCCAGCAAACCGCGCATCGGCTGTAAGGCCCACATTTTCGAAATGACTGAGCCTTATGGCACCGGCTAAGGTGAGAAGTATACTCGCCAGGAGCGACAGGATAGTGCCTTGACTGATAAGTATGATGATTACAGCCGGGAACACCACGCCGTGAATGAGGTCAACAAAGCCATCGAAGCTTCGTCCAAATTTTGCAACACCTGGACGGCGAAGATGGATGGTTTTGCGAGCGACGTGCCCGTCCCAATGATCCAGAAACCAGGTCCAGAGCATCGCCGCAACGCCAAGCTCTATGTTGCCGTTCAGGGCTAGGAACAAGGCGATGACGGCAAACAGACAGGCAAGAGCGGTTATGGCATTTGCATAGTCACGCAGATATCCGATCATCGTCTTGCTCTCTGCTGCTAGCGATATGGAAGTTGCGGCGGCAAATGCGCGGCCCATCGGGAGTCGCAAAGCTCGTCCACCAGACTCAGATCATCTTTCTTATCCGTCTCGAGGCGGAGAGTATCGCCGTAATCCGCCTCTAAAAGCCGCAGCGTCGGGTCCCGCCGAGGAGCGCAAGGCCTCCTCTCACCGTCGGCCGTACGATGCCGACTTTCGCCGCTCCAGCATCGGATTCCGTTCACCTCGACCAGGGGTCTTGGAGAGCGGAGGCACTGCCTCGAGTACGTTCCGGCGGCCACGAATAGGGCCCGTTTATCATTGGGCATTTCGAGTTCTCCTTCCGGAGACATTCAAGCCGCTGCTTGCGTAGTCTTCAGGCTGTTCAGGGTCTTGACAACGCGCTTCAGTCCTGACTCCAGCAGGTTTCGTGGAGCGCCGAAGGACAGACGCAGGCCGTTCACATCACCAAAGGTGCCGCCAGCAACGGAGCCCACATCGGTTTCATCCAGAAGCAATCGCGCAATATCTTCGCTTGATCGAATGGGACCATCGGCCGGCAGTGCCGAGATAAGCCTACTCAAATCGAGATAGAAGAAGAATGTACCATCGGCCGGCGGCGGGGTCACATCGTGCAGCCCAGACAGGATACGAAGACCGGTGAGGCGAGCCTCAGACAGACGCTCATGCATACCCCGTTCAAAGCTGCCGTCACCGGCTTGAAGGTGATGCAAGATCGCGTGCTGAGCGATCACGTTGGCGTTGGAGGTCGTGAGGCTCTGCAGTTTCTTGGCCGCGGAAACTATCTCCGGCGGCGCCGCGAAATAGCCTAAGCGCCATCCAGTAATTGCCAGTTCCTTGGAGAAGGCGTTGACCAGAATCGTCCGCGAACGTACGCTGGGATGCGCCGTGACGATGGACTCATGGCGCACACCAGTGAATACGAAGCTGGAGTAGCATTCGTCAGAAATGATCCAGAGCTGTTTGCTGATTGCAAGATCGCCAACAGCTTGAAGGGTCGGCCGATCATACACCGCGCCGGTCGGATTGTTCGGCGAATTGATGATGATGGCCTTCGTACGCGGTGTGACAGTAGCCCAGATCGTGCTGATATCGGGAGTATATGTCGGAGGACGAGCATCAACGAAGACGGGCGTTGCGCCGGCAAGAAGAACTTGGGACGGGAATGTCGGCCAGCAGGGGCGAATGATAATGACTTCATCACCCGGATCGAGCACGGCCAAGGCAGCGTCGAGCAGACCTTGCTTTGCACCCGCAGTGATAGCGATGTTATCCGTCTTCCAGCCGATGCCTGTTTGCGCCGACAGCTTTTCGGCGATGGTCTCCCGAAGCGGTTTCAACCCAATGGAATCCGTATAGCGGCTCGTTCCAGCATTGATCGCCGCAATCGCGCCTTCACGCACGGATGATGGCGGCTCGATCATGACTTCGCCGGCGGCCAAATCGATGATGTGGCGGCCCGCCCCGGCGGCTTCTGCGGCCGCCTCACGGGCCGCGGCGGTGCCAGAACCTGAGAGGTAAGACATCCTTTGCGCCAGCATATGGTTTCCTCCTGAGATGATTATCGACTTTGGAAAGTGATCTAGATCGCACGCCGGCGCTACACAATCTGCTGCAGCAAATCGCCCCACCTTCTCGGCGGAGGATCGCCGCTCATGAGGTTTGAAATGCCATCGAGATGGGCGATCCGTTCGTTCGCTTCCATGAGGAAGGATCAGTGACGGTTGAAGCGGACCTGAGCATGCAAGCGTTGCAGGCCACGCAGTCATCGCAACGATCACTGCCGCCGGCAGAGCGGATTATCATCGAGCTTGCATGCCGAACTCCTTGCGATGGCATCTGCGGGGTGCTGCTTCCGGCAGATATTTGCCGCCTTCCTGTCGCTAATTCAATTACTAGCGCTGGTAGTTGACCGAGGCCTATGGATTGCAACATGATTGACATCTGACTTTCGGCTTACTGGGATGTCGCGACGTCTGACTTGCTCGCAATGCTGCAAATGCCGTCGGAGGCCGATCGACCGAGAGACCTACGTTGCTCAACGCCCCGTACTCGACTTGGGATGAGCGGAGGTCTTCTTCTTTCAAGTTTAGATCGAAATAGCGACCCAGCCGATGGCCCTTTGAACGACACTCCGTTCTCACCCGGCGTGAGCGGTGAGCACAGCAGTGAGGAAGATCACGCCTGAGCACTTTACTCGCCAGGCCGCTGTCTACATTCGTCAGTCGATGGCCGACCACACAAGAGTCGGCGCGGCGAGGACGGACCGCTTGGCCGACCGTGCGCGCCAGCTGGGCTGGAGCGAGATGGTAGTGATCGACGATGATCTCGGTCGCTCTGGTAGCGGCACCGCGCGTCTCGAGTTCGTGAAGCGGCCAGCCGCGATTTGCGAAGGGCCCAGCCGGCGCTGTGGTCTCGATTGAGGGCTCTCCGCTGGCCAGCAACGGTAGAGACTGGCATGCGCTCCTGCAGTCGTTACGCGGTCGTAGGAATGCTGATCGTCAATGAGGCCGTTGCCGCGATCGCCACCGAACATCCCGCGAATCGTCGGGCCACGCATCCCGACGCCGGAAGTCCTTTGCATCCGCAGCCCGGGCGATGGCACCACTCACGTCAGCCGAATTTGTCGCCGGCGCGCGGCTAGGCGCGCCTTCTTAGCCGCCACGCTGGCCGCACTATCGCCGGAGCGCCTTCAACTCCGCTGCTTCAAGCGACGTGGCGCAAGGTCGGCGAACTCGTTGATATCTTCTCCAAAGAAGGATGAGTAACTACTCAAACAACGAGGCGCGGCGGCTGTGAATGTAATACCCTTGGCGCTGAACAGCCGACTTTACCTCGTGGCTGACTTTGCGGCCCCTCGTTCTGCTCTTGCGCCTCTATTGGAGAGTAGAGTGCAGGCATCGGAGAACTCTGCTCGCGACGAGGAAGTCGCGCTTGCGGAGATAGACAAAACATGTCATCTCCGCAGAAATATCGAGTAGAGCAAATGTGCTTGGTAACGGCCGCTTCAGCCTAGTGTCCTAGCGCGCCGGTGGTAGTCTTTAATGCATGCGGGTCAGACTTCACGTCCTGTGACGGGCAGGAAATATCAGGGCAGCCAACTGATCAGCTCAGCTTTCCTTTTGCATGTCGTTCCGACGCCACACCAACGCACCAGTTTCGTGAAGATCATGCTATTCATCATGGTTTGGCTGCGACTGCTCAGGCAGATCGATCCAGAGATCCGGAGCACCATTTAGGAGTGTCTCCTGATCTGGAACGTAGATACTATCGAAGACCCTGAGACCATTAGCCATTGCCGCTCCAACAATTATGAAAGGGAGCTTGACCTGCTCTAAATCTTCAAAGTTATCAACGCCGACAATCCGAACAAACTCGAGTTTAAACCGTCGGAATTTGACCCGAGATGCGGCCGACGCGACCAGATCCTTGACGCTAGACGCTCCTCGGGCGATCTCTTCTCTTGAATAGTTGAGTGACGTGGAGAGACGCGACAGCTCATCAAGCTCCGAGCGGCTAAATCGCCTCAAGCGCGATGAAACCGGAACTCCGTTCTTGTATCTAACGGTCGGCACAAACCTTATCTCGCAATCGAGAAGGAGGTCTGCCACAGCGCGCTTCACGAGGATCGCTTGACCGATATCTTTCAGGCCGAAGTAGCTGCGAGTTGGCCGCGCATAGCAGATCCAGCGGATTGCCCCAGTAACGGCTTCCTTCAAATACGCCTCAGCCCCCCCTAGACGCAAATGACAGTCACCTTGCGATACAAACGTTCGATAGCCAGTCGGGAACATTTCGTTGTCGTTCGAGGAAATCACGGCAGTTGCTCCTGAACGTAGGGCAAGCCCAATATCATCGTCCAAATTGAAATCGTAGCTCCCACCTGGTCTAAGCTGGATCTTGTTCGGGTACACTGTGACAATCGCGACATCATTCTCCAATGCCGCTCTTCTGATCAGTTCTGCATGCCCAGGATGCAGGGCGCCGAGCGTATGCACCGTCCCAATAGTCTGACCTGTTCTTGCGACCTCCCGGATGAACGCCTTGCCTGCGGAAAGACCAGCCAGATGCATTTTCCTACTCCAGTTTTTTGAACGCCAACAAGAATGGAGCGCTCGGATCGCCCAAACGTGCGCCACCCGGCCTCTCGCGGGGCCGCGCGTGCCAACGAGCTCCAAAGAGCTTCAACGTCGACCACCGCACGAAACCTGTTCTAAGCCCACGGGCACTGTAGTCCCTTCTACTTTGCGGTTTTCGAAGCAGTCAGGTTGAGCCTTCTCGGCCACGTTTGATCAACGATGAGAATTCAGCCAGATAGGTTGATGGCTCGCGCGGCTCATCCCCCTCCAGAGCTGCGGGCAGTCCCCGACAACGGTCGACAAAAAACGGTGGCTCGAAAGTGGTTATCTTAGCGCCCGAAAAGTCGACCTTTACGAAGCTGGCCTGGAACGGCGATATCCCACTCAGGTTGGCATCGCGCAGGGACGACTGGTTCATGCGAACGTATGCGGCCCGCGTTGCCTCTAGGTTGCTGTCGGTCATATCCGCGGCGAGATATGCCTGAACGAGATTTGATCCCTCGAGATTTGCGCGATTTAATGCCATTGATTGCGGCGGATCACCGGTGATCATCGACCTGTAGAGATAGGCCTGGGATAAGTCCGCATGTTCGAGATCGCAGTCGCGCACAAAGGCGCAACGGCCACGAAAACCGGTGAATTTGGCGGCTCGCATTGTGCTCTCTCTTATCGAAATGCTTTCGCCTGATGCCCGAGAAAGGTCCGCTCCGTCCAGCTGACAGGAATGAATAGATGCACCGTTCAACACAGCACCGGCGAGGTTCGCGTCGGAAAGGCCTACGGACAGAAGCCGCGCCTCGGTCAAGTCTGCCTGCTCCAGCTCAGCCCTGGCAAGATTTGACAGGTGAAGATCAGCAAATGGGGCGCTCAGCGTTCTCGCCCGAATCCGCCCGCTCACCTTTGAAAGTCTCAGGTAAGGAAGATGAGCGCCTTCCAAGACAAGACCATCGATGGAGGTGGAACGCACGATCGACAAACAGTCCCCCTTTGACTGGAGAAACGAGCAATTCGCCAGATGCGCCTTCGTGATGGTGACTTGGTTTAGCTTGGCAAGGCGGAAGGAAGCGGAAGGAAGGAAGCATTCATTGATGGTTGAACCCTGTAATTCCGCGCCATCAAATACAGCATCACTCGCGTCGCACTGATAAACGAGGAGCCCGCTGAGCATTGCGTTGTCAAAGCGTGTTCTTTTCATGCTGCAACCGTGAAACAGGCTGCCGGTTGCATCAATTACATTGCGCAGACTGGCATCATCGAAGTTGCAGACTTGCGCTGCTATCGCATGCATATAGGCGAAATCGAGCTTGGCCCCGAGGAAACTCGCGCGCTCGAGCCCGGGACAGATAAGGTTCGCCTCAGAAAGATCTGCTCGATCCAACTTTGTTCCGTAGAGCTGCGCACGATTGAGGGTGCAGCGCCGCAAAGGGAAATCTGACAGGTCGTGACCACTAAAGTTCTCGGAGGATAGCTGCAAACCAATCCCGGTCCTTCTGATCGCCTCCTCGGTTCGCCTCCCAACGGCAGCAACGGCCAGCAGCCGGTCGGCAGCTCGGCTCCAGTACCGAACGAACTCGCCATCTGATGAAAGCTTGTTTTTCGGATCTGAGCAGTGCTCTGCACCTTCGTTCACAGTGCACCCGCTATCAGCGCCGATCCCTTGCGACATGTCGAGAGTTCCGTACTGCCAGGATTACGAGGGGCCTGCTATTGACTTTCTTTGTGCTTGGCCTGGACGCAGCCTGTGCGCTTTTTGGCGAACTCGCCTGCGAATTGGTGACGCGGCGCGGACGAGACTCCTATTATGTCGGTGTCTCCCGCGGTCGATGCTTGACCCCGTCGGCCGAATTCTTTGTCATGCGCTCCACAGCCACTCGATGCAATTGTCCATCAAACCCGCCAACCCTGATAACGCACGGTCGTTTGACAGCGCCCTTATGGCCGAAAGTGCGATTTAATTCATCAGCTCTTGGGAACTCCACATCAGTCTCGATCCACCCGAATGTGCAGATTCTAGGTCTTGCTTTCTTTTCGGAATGGAGCCGCGGCTTGCGGGCGGAAAGATGATCCTGCATCTAGGGCTGCACTCGACCTGGTCTTACCTCATCGGCAGCAACAACCGTGCCAGCCGCATTAGTCGGAATTGTCGAGCCAAATAGGCGGCATAATATCGAAATTGACGCAGAATGTTCTGAATCTGACAAACACGGTCTTGCCGTCAGGACTCGCATTATGATCGCTAGGGCATCGCGAAGGCAAAAGCTCCAAGTTCGTTTGCAGGAGGGCAAAAGCCGCAGTCTTCGCCTGCACGCAATCCATAACGTACAATTCGACACGTGCCGATCGCCCGCCTCATGGTTAGCGAAGCGCGCGCTCGGCTAGGCCTGGTCCGCGCGCCGGCTGGCCCATCTATGAGAGCCCGTGCTGCCTCGATCGAAGTCGCAGGCCCCTGGCTTTGCCTACGACTGACACCCGTCACGCCACCCCGTGCCCGGTCAGAGTGCAATGGCTGCGGCCTGACCCAGCTGTTAGGATCGCAGCAGCATCTTGAATAGCATTTCAAAGACATTCATTGCCAACTGATGCAGCCGGCCCTGGCAGGCTACTCCCATGCAGCCAAGCTCACCGGTAGCTGAGCTTCCGCCGGGCTGCTTCTCCAGGACCTTTCATACGGTGCCGCCGTGAAACGGACAGCGAGGTGGCCCATCCACCAAACCCCGCTCAGCAATGAACAACAGGTTCGCCGGCACAGTCGCAGTGGCCACGCGTTTTCTTCAAGCAGTGAGCCTGGTCAGCTGTTCGACAGCTAAGCCTTCTAGCGTAGCAACATCTCTACCCGGACAGGAGGCCACCACGATGGCTCAAAATCTGGAAGCTAAGAATGACCTGGATTGCCGGTCAGTCCCACCCGTACGCCTCACGACCCGTTCGAGAACAAGACCGACCTGGTACGTTTTAGAGACGCTGCCCGCGTCTTGGTCATCATCCTGATCTGCTCAACTTTGTACGATGATATTGAAGGCTAAAAAAAGGAGAACGGAGTGGATCCATTTGACAGCGTCAACCCATCCGAGGCTGGGCTGCACTACCTCGAGCCGCAACAGGAGGAGGCAGCGCAAGCAGACTTTGAGCATCGGCTTGGAGAGTCTCAGCCAACCCTCGCGGCATCAGCTTCACCGGGGTCCGGATCGAACCGGACGGTAACGGATGGCAATAAGAGAGCGCAAGATATCCCGGAGAATGAACGGTGCGCGGCTGCATCCTTTGTGAGAGCGCGCGCTCAGCTTGCCGCAACGCTGACCTGCGCGAACATTGCGGAACTACGAGAAGAAATCGAACTCGCTGCGCAAAGACCAGCACAATGGTCAACAGCGATTGGATCGCCAGCCTGTCGCGTCGATATTAGCCGCGTTTACGACGACGTGGTGGCATCGTCATACGTGGAGCTGCAGCGCTTTCAAAACCACGCCAGCCACTGCAAGCCACAAGCGTTGGACCGTCAAAGCGCGATGGACCATTTGCGTTCCATGGCGGCTTTACGTTATGACGAGGCCCCCTGGAATATCTGGGGAGGCCAACGACTTGATCTGGGTCGCGCAGCGGCAGAGCACATGAGGGGTGATACCAGTTCTTCGCCTTTTGTCTCACTGTCCGAGCAGGCCTCACAACTGCTCCTTTCACCGGACGATGACAACGAGTTTGGCGCCAAAGTCATAGCGGAAAACGCGAACGAGTTGCACACCTACGCTGTGCCGAAGGTCACAACTTGGACGGCCGAGGAGATTGTCAGTATTCTCGAGGACGGGACTGAGGATGATGACCCCAATCGGGCATGGGTGTGTGATACCCCCACTGAGGAGCGTGAGGTACTGTTTCTGGGCGGGAATCTGGATGACTATCGGATTGCTAGCGCGCCAAATCCATACAGAAAGTCAGGAGCAAGAGGCTGATGGCTCAGGCTCGGAAAGCGTGATTTGCCCCTTTCCGATGCTCGGAGCAGTCGAAAGCAGCGTTCGCGCTAAAACACTCCGGTCCGGCTGGCCGCCGTGGAGGAGCTGAGAGTCATCAACGCGGGCCTGCGGCCGGATCAGATGATGCTCTCACAAGGACCGCAGGCAGCGTGCGGACGTAGCGGGATCGCCTGGAGCGTTCAACCGACAGGCCGTAGCTCCACCCCATACGACGATTGCCTGAGCCGCCGATCTTCCAACGCCTGAGATCAAATGGAGATCGGCGGCCTCATGAGACCTGAGCAGCAAGTTCAGGCAGCTTGATCCTTCCCCGACGAAAGGACGGCCAGAAACACTCTGACGGTGCTAACGATCACGCCCTGCGAAGGTGTCGACATCATTTAAAGGATCGAGCCTTCGAAGCGCCACCCACGCTCTGTGATCTTCGTTACCAGACGAACTTTGCGCCATCCGGTATTTCGCAGATGAATTCGACTTGGTTCACGAGTTCGGTGGTCCCGACGACAAGTTTCGAGGCTCGCACCGTCAGCTTGCCTTCGCGGCTAAGGCTATGGCGGATGTACTCGGTCACGGCATGTCCGGAGCTGTCGACCGTTTGATGAGCATTGGCGAAGCTGATGCCATTCTGGCCGGTCACCCTGAAGGCATTGATGACCAGACCGGCGTACGTCCCCGACGCAGGCTTGCCACCCTCCGCATTGGTACAGCGGCTCATGTCCAGTATGAGCTTCACGTTCTTCCCCGCCTGGAGGGCACTGAGCACCTCGGTGTATTTCGGCGAGGGCTCGTCGGCTCTCGCCGGCGCGCTCACGCTCGCCGCCGAAAGCAAGGACAACAGGATCGTTAGTTCTCGGCCATTAAGCTTCATATGATCTTCTCCCTCGATGAGTACCGCCGATTGCGGTTTCCAAGACGTCGTAATTGAGATGCGTTTGGCTGATTCCAGACAGCAAGCGCGCTCGCGCCTGTACAAGGCAGCCTGTCGCGACAAGGCGCAAGTAGTTGCGATGGCTAATCCGACATCACAACCTCGTAGGTCAGATTTGCGGGAGTGGCTCGACTTCCCGCGCGTCGACGAGAACGACTTGTTGCAGTCGTCCGCTTGGAAACAGCAACCGTTGCGCTGGTCCGGCCCAGGCTTCTCGAGCGAGAGACTACAACTCACAGTTCTGCTTAAGCAGACGATCTACGAAAGAACCTTTTCCTCGCCTCAAGCACCAGCTTGTCCATTTTGCTGTGCAAGCTGTCTGCCTTAGATGACGCGTCCGCAATGAAGTGATTGGGCGTGTCTGACGCGCCAGTCCGAACAAACTCGGTCAAGGCACCCGATCTCGGCCCAATCGAGCACCAATGTCGGAAGGCACAAGGCCGCACCGATTTGATTCGACGCTTTGCGCGGCTTCCGTCCAAATGACTGTTCGCCTCGCTGACTAACTCCATCGACTCCCCCAAAAAGTAGAAGCGAAATGGGCCCTTCCTGGTCTGTCAGCTTCTCGAAAGCTGCACCTGCAACAATCTACACCGGCATCCGGACGAGAGAGAGAGAGAGAGAGAGAGAGAGAGAGAGAGAGAGAGAGATGAATGTTGATCCACGAAGCGTGGCAGACACTCCCTTTGAGATTCGCAACGCGTTACAGCAGCCCGTCCGCGTCGAGCGGCAACAGGATGAGCATGGCGGCCAGACCAGCGCACCGGCACGCAATTCGGAGCATCAAGTAAGCTTCGAGCAGCAGCTAAATGACTTGCATCCAGGCGACTTAGATTCGGTCTATCCAACATCGACTTCAGTCCGCACAGTGGCACATTCCGCCGCTGGCACTTCCTCATCTGCGCCGAGCGAGGCTGCCTCGCAAACCAGTAGCTATCCAGCGTCATCCTTTGTCAGCGCCCGCGCTCAGCTTGCCGCAACAATGACTGGTGCCAATCTTGAAGTGCTACGGAACGAGATCGCCCTTGCCGGGCAGCAAGCGGCGCGCTGGTCACCGGCGAGCGCACCTGCCGTTGACCGAGATCGGGTATTCGACGACGTGGTGAGGTCGTCTTATGTCACGCTGCGGCGCTTTCAGCATCAGGACAGTGATTGCAAGCCGCATACGGAACACAACACGAGCGCCATATTGCATGTTCGCAACACGGCTCGGGATCATTCTTCCGTTGGAGATCATCCGGAGCGCTATCCTATTGACCGGGCACGCCAAGCTGGCTGGCATATGCGCGGCAGGACAACCACATCACCCTTCGTATCGTTGGTCGAAGATCCGGCGAAACTCACCGTCTCCCGCGATCATTGGGCGAGAGCGATCGCCAACAATGCGAACGAGCTGCACACCTACACCGTGCCGAAGCTCGCTGTCTGGACGCCCGACGACGTGATGAGCAGCATTGCGCTTAGAATGAATGCTGAGGATTACGACAATATCGATGCGGACGTCGATTTGATGTGCTCACTCGGCAGAACGCCGACCCAAGAAACCGAGCGCCTGTTCCTGGGCGGAAACTTGGAAAGCTACCGCACCGGCAGCGAAGTTAATCCCTACAAGCGCGAGAGCAATCAGTAATGGTCTCTAGATGGCCCCATTCGGCGGGTTCGTGGGCGTCCCAGCACCAAAACATCCTCAATGAGTCGCGGAAGCGGCGCACCAACACCGACTTATGCACAACAGCTTAGGCATAATGGGTGCCGCTCACGGCCCCATCAACTGGCCCATCGCGCGTTAGAGCAATTGAGGGCTCCGACGCAAGACGCATCTTCAAGTCGAGAGCCCCGGACCATCCTATCTCCCGTGCCCGCTCGTTGGAGCATGCTGCACCTTGGAGACATTGCGCGTTCGAACGACATGAATGTTGGCCACTCGCGACGGCTGACGGCTGTGGTGGAGGTAAGCCGCTGACAGCGTCCCCCATTTAACTACCTTGTGCTGAAAATGGACCGCGCGGTCAACCAATAGGCATTTCGGCGGCGATCGCATCAGCGAAGCCGCGCCGTTGCAAGACGGCCGATCCGTCGCCTGGATGCGTTCCATAAAAACAATAGATTTTGCGGAGCACGCCGAACAGCCTCATAGTCAATCGCAATAAATGGAGGCCGCATTCAAGATGACGTCTGGCAATCGATTCTCTCCGCGATCCCTTGCCGACCATCTTGGCTCGAGCGATGGGCAATCTGCATCTCGAACATTACCTCCGGTGTGTCACGTGTATGCTCGCCCCTTGCCATGATCTTCCCGCTAAATTGACACGTCTGAGGCGGATCGGATCGCCCTGATCCGGGCGTCGTGGCTTACCGACGCGTGCTGGGAACGCCCGCCTCTTCGTGCGCTTCGAAGCGCATCTGCTTTACGCTTGATTGGACGGACAAATGCTTACGACTTTGCGCGAAGCGAGACGGACCGATGCGTGCAGCTCGACCGTATGCCCGCACTGTGTCGCCGCTGCCTCACAACGATTTCGATTTGAAGGCACCGCTACAAAGAGCCTTCAAATGCCTTGAATCTCACCTCGCGTCAGATTGTAGGATTTACGACAGTCTCGCGGCACGATCCGATCGCGTGAACTCTTCCTGACAGGTAGCAAAACTTGCGAACGTCTCAAAACTTCAATGCTCCGCCGATTTGGTTTGTCACACGACTCAACTGCTCCTGTTCAGAGCTTGCATCGTTCACCCACTCTGAGAGCGCAGGACAAAGCGCCCTCTTCGCATCCAGACCAGGATCCAGCGCGCCAGAACAGCGCGGACGACCGGCACGCCTATGCCGATGCGAGGCTGAATTCTTGTACCGGTCACCCGGCCTGATGAAATGGAGCCTGCGTCACCGCCTCAGACAATGCGCGACCGCAACGCCGCACCCAATTTTTGCTTCATTGGCGATACTCGCTCGGGTGGAGCGGAGAACGTGTCGGAAGAGACCCGCGCTTCGGAACGGTTGATAACTTGCTTCGCTAGCGCGGGCAGCGAAAAGATGTTTGTCCCGAAGGACACGTTGATCGTTTCGTCGCATCTCGGCTTTGTGCGACCCATTGGCCGACACATAGCGCGCGAAGTGCCTTAACGCGGAAAACTTGCAATGTCGCGACCTGACGACAGCCTTGCAAAACTGACCGCGGATCCAACGAACTGGGAGTTTTCAATGTCGCTTTCGCAAGCTTTTTCGGAAGCAACCAAAGCTGCTCACGCCCGCATGCTCCAGTCGCTCCGGCGGTTTGGCGCGATTGCTCCTGCAGGCATTCGCCTAGGGCTGGCAGAAGCGGCTATGCGCGGCTCACGGATACATCAGCGCACCGCCAAGACTGTCTGTCAACCCCGTGAGGCACTGCAGAGCTCTTGCCAGTGTAACGGATATGTTGAGCCGCGCCGCCCGCCGCGGCGACTCGCCGCAAGCCGTCACTGATCCGTTGGCGATGGACGCGCACGCGTCAGCCGCGCGCCACCAAGCTCCTGTGCATCGTTTACGACTTTTCCAATTCGCGTCAAACCGGCAGCATCTGGGTTCCGCCGGATCTCATGGTCAAACGTAACAAGCTCAAGGCTTGCCGAGGACGCACGAGAGGCGATGAATGCGCATTCTTCTGGTTGATCATCATGCAGACTTTGGCCGCGCTGTGAAGGCAACACTTGTGAATTGCGGGTTTGCAGTCGACGTGACGCCCACACTGGATGAGGCGTCAGCCGCGCTGAATTGCGCGACCTACCACATCGTACTGCTCGAATCCGTGCTTCCGGATGGAGATAGCTTGGACTGGTTGAAGCAGTTGCGACGCGATGGACGATCAATGCCGGCCATGATGATGAGCAGTCTTAATGATCTCGGCCGGCGAATTGCGACCTTCAATGCCGGAGCGGATGATTTCCTGCCCAAGCCTGTGTCGATCGACGAACTCATCGCTCGCATGCGGGCCATTTTGCGACGGTCAACGCAAATGACGGCGCCGGTCGTGACATTCGGGAATCTGCATTTCGATCCGATCGCCAGACAAGTCTCGGTCGGTGGTCGGATTCTGAGGATTGCCCGGCGTGAGGTGTGCATCCTCGAACATCTGCTCAATCGCGCCGGCCGCACTGTGCCGCGCACATCGCTGGAGGATAGCTTGTACGCGTTTGACGACGAGGTTTCGACCAATGCGCTGGAAGTCGGGATTTATCGCTTACGCGCACATTTGAACCAGGCCGGTGCGACGCTCAGGATCAAGACCGCGCGCGGCGTCGGTTACACTCTTGAACTCGTTGGCACAGCATCGGCTGCCTAGCAGTCTCACTTGAAGGCAACAATCTCTTGAAAGTCCTCAACTATGCCGCCGGCGCCATTCAGCCGCTTGCGATCATCAACCCGCGCCGCTCTGCCGCTCTGCCAGGTCTCTGCTACCTCCTATGCGGGCTTGCTTTGCTGTTTCCGCTTGCCGCCTCAGCTGAGACAAAGCGGGACGGCAAAGGAGAGATGCCACGTGCGGCACCTGGCAGCACCACGGGCACGCTCAACCTTACCTCGTCGCAGGGAAAGACAGTTCATCTGAGCGCGCCGGCTGCGACCATTTTTGTTGCCGACCCGGCGATTGCCGATTATCAGGCGCCATCGAGCAGTACAATTTTCGTATTCGGCAAAAAGTCCGGGCGAACGAGCCTGTTCGCCCTGAACGAAAACGGAGAAGCGCTAGCAGAGCTACGTGTTGTCGTCACCCAACCTATCGAGGATCTGCGGGCCGCGCTCAAGGCCGAGATCGGGGATTATCCGATTCAGGTCAGCTATACCCCGCGCGGTGCTATTCTTAGCGGTACGGCGCCCAATGCCGACGTTGTGGACACAGCGAGAAAGGTCACTGAACAATTTCTTGGCGCCGGGGCGCCGGTTGTCAATAAGATCCAGGTCGCCGGCTCACTGCAGGTGAACCTCAGCGTGCGCGTGGCGGAAGTCTCCCGCAGCGCTGTCAAGGATCTCAATATCAACTTCAACGCCTCCGGTCCAAACGGCGCCTTTCTTAACACGGGCAAAAAGGACCGGTCCGCGGTGGCCGGCGGCGGCGGCACGATCGGGGTCGGATTTAGCGCCGGCAATATCAACCTCAGCGCTGCTCTCGACGCTCTTGCGAGTGAGCACCTCGCCTCAATCCTGGCTGAGCCAAATCTGACGGCGATGTCCGGCGAAGCCGCAAGTTTCCTGGCGGGTGGTGAATTTCCGATTCCGGTCATGCAGGATAATCGGCAGGTTTCAGTTCAATTCCGGCAGTTCGGTGTGAGCTTGGAATTCGTGCCGACCGTGCTCAGCAACAATCAGATCAATGTGCGTGTGAAGCCTGAAGTCAGCGAACTGTCGAGCGAAGGGGAAGTCAAGATCAATGGTATGGCGGTCCCGGCCCTCTCAACTCGCCGGGCCAGCACCGTGGTCGAGCTCGCCAGCGGCCAGAGCTTTGCAATCGGGGGGCTCATCAGGCGCAACTTCAACACGGATATCGGCGAGTTTCCCTGGCTCGGCGATGTACCGATCCTGGGTGCGCTTTTTCGCTCTTCGTCGTTTCAAAAACGTGAAACCGAGCTGGTCATTATTGTCACGCCCTACATCGTGCGGCCCGCATCGAACCCGAACGAGATGAGTGCGCCAACCGACCGCATCTCACCGTCCTCCGACGCCGGGCGGATTTTGACGAACACGCTGGCTAGGCCGCCGCGAGATCGCGATGCGCCTCGCACGAGTGCACCAGGATTGACCGGCAGCGCCGGCTTTATCATCGAATGAGAGTCGCCAAATGACCTTACGAGATTTGTGTCCCTTGATTGTTATTGGTGCGACATTATGCGGCTGCGCAAATAGTGCCTCGATCCATCGCGGGCCGGCTGAACAGACAATCCAGGTCGAGCAGCGGAAACAAACCTTATTCCTGCCGAGCCTCCGTGGCTCAGAGAAGCGTCAGCTGCGTAGCTTTATCGCCAACGTCAGCGGCGGCCGGCGGGACGCGCTGCATGTGGATGTCATCGGCTCGCATAGGCTCATTGCCGAAGTGGCGCACGAGGCTCGCGCCATGGGCGTTGCTCCTTATAACATCCGCCTGTTCGCTGCTCCCCTCGATTTACCGTCCCCCTCCGGCGCGAGGATCGAGGCGATCACCTTTGAAGCTCGTCTTCCGTACTGTCCGTCGCTTTTGATTGTGGGACCTGCAGCAAATGACAATGCGTTCGAACCGACGCTGGGTTGCTCGACCAAAAGCAATCTGGCAGTTATGGCAAACGATCCGCTCGACTTGCTGGAAAATCGGTCCGTCATCACCAGTAATGGCGATCGCGCCGCCATTCCTCTGGCCAGCTACGGTACCTTCGCGCCCCGCAACAAGAATAACGCAGAGGATGGTGGAGGCGCGGTAGCGCCGGACACCGCGGGAACGACAGCACCGAATGCGCAGCCGCTGCGATAACGGTTTTGGCGCAAGTCAGAACACCACGGACCAACACTTTGTGCTTGATCGTCAGTGGCCGCAACAAAGCCCGGCTTTGTGTGTCACAATCGAGCCGCCTCTCATTGCCCGCTACTGCAGCGATTGATTTGGCTCTCATGAAGAACAGTTGGCGGACCTGTCCACCGGTACCGCTCGATCTCGTCCAGAAATGCCCCCGTGGTGTACGCTCGCTCGATAAGGCCGCCAGCGCTTGGAGAGTGAAAACGTGAGCGGACGTTGCCTCCCTGAGATCGCCGGCGGAAGTGAGAGACTACGATCTCTGGGTCGTGTCCAAGAGCGTGACTTAGGCGTGGCGACCACGTCGTCGTTTTGAGCTGCTGCCGGTTTGATGGACACGCGGTTAAGCTAATCCCGCCCTGCGCTCGAACTCAGCCAGGCTGAGATAGCGATGGTCGAGTGTCTGCGGGCGGTGTTGTAACAACGCAATGGCGTGTCCTTATCACCCGCAGCACAATCGGGCACATCGCTGACGCCCCCGCACGACTGAAAACGCGGTGCGAGACGCCAACCTCGCACGCGCCCCCAAAACCGTCGCTGATTGACGAAGCGCGATAATCTGAGTTCAACGAAACTCTTGCGCGCGACAATCTGCAAACAGAAAGCCCCATCGGGTCCGATCGCAAAGCCGTTTTGGCCTGCTCTGGTCGGTGATCACGCTTCGGGCGCTCTCTTCGATCGCGAGCTCGCGCGTAAGCCATTCCAAACGAAGCGCGGCCGCTAGCGGGCTGTTACCTTCGCAGACCGCCTCTGCAACGGCTTCAATTTGATCTTTGATAAGCGCCCGGAGAGCTTTGATGCGAGGCTCGTCCATTGTGCTGCTCTTCAATCTAGAGGAAGTGGCCGGCTATCTTACGCTCTAAGTTCCGGCCAGCACCTACTAGAATTGGTCGGCCAACATGACCCCAGAAGGGCGCCGCCCCCACCCTGAACCTTGACGTCGCCTTACTCATTCGACCAGTCTTCCAGACCTCCCCGACTGTCAGACGCACCTCCGCCCAGCGGCAGCACTCCGCCTAGCCGGCCTCAAAGCAGCGGAAGAAGCCGGAGGGGGTCATGGTTCGCATAACGGGCGAAACTACTCGCACGGGATTAGGCCGAATTTTGGAGGCAGTGCGGCGCGGTCGGAGCTACCCGCCGGGGGGCTGAGTTGAAGGCAAGGCTCCTGCCGCATCCGCACTGCTGATGAGGCTGACGAGAAACATGACTCGGCGCCGACCGTTCTGGTGAGATAGCACTGTCCCTGCCACATCCCGTCAACCTCAAAGGCTCTGTATGCGGGCTAGCTTACTGAAAGCTGACAGACCTGCGCGGCAGCTCACAAAGAGAAGTGGCTCCAGGGCCGCTTCCCACTCACATCGTTAGGACGTTCAGGCCCTGAAAACGCCGATCGGCCTGCTTACAATTATCGGCACGACGGGCCAGATGGGCCAGATGGACCAGATGGGCGGTCAGCTAATCCACCTGCTCGCCCTATGAGTGATCGCCGTTACATCAGCCGTGTAGGTCGCGACATCAAGGACAAAAACGGGTGCCCGGGATATGGTCGTCAGCTTCTCGTCAGCTCGTCAAGCTATGCCATTGCTGCCCGAAGTGCTTAGACATCCTGCGGGTAGCGGATGTTGTTCCAATTGAGCATTTTGCGGAACGCACACGGCGCGTGTACCCGATTTCCTGGCAAGAGCCACGCGCCGTGTGCCTCTATCTTCAGCTCCGAATTTCGCCCCTCGTACAAGCGCCCGAACGCATCACTTGCAGGTAGCTGTCCACCCGCGTTGTGGCGCCAGCCGATCCGAACGACACATGCGGCAGACACGTTTGTGCTTTGAATCACCAGAAAAGATTAAAGAGTTCGACACAGCTTCCGTTTCACTTGGGTCAGTTCCGCCCTGCACTCCAAGGACGACTCGTCCCAGCAGCCTTTCGCCACGCCGAAAAAGCCAGCCGCCGATTGCAGCTCGGAATATGCACGCCACAGCCGCAGCCCTTCTAGGGCTGGGCTCGCGTGAGCCCACCAACACGGAGCGCCCAGAGCGGAACGAAGGCCATCACGAGCTCATGCGATACGATTTTGCCGCAGCGCCGCAAGCGTTCGGACGCAAACATTGTCGGGTTTTGTCGCACCCACGACATAGGGGCGCTTTCGCGCTCGCCTTTCACCTCGAACAAAGCCGGTGACGCCACCCGAAGACTCGGCATGATTCTTGATCAAGGACCTTACCAGAATCTAGCAGCCAATCGCGTAACGACGCCAAGTCACCATCGAGCAACATGAGAAAAGCAAGCGTGCTGATCGACCGCAACTTCGCGCTCGGCCGAACCGATCCTCGTCTCTTTGGGGCATTCATCGAGCACTTAGGCCGCGGCGTTTACGGCGGTATCTACGAACCTGGCCATCCAACAGCCGACGCGAATGGCTTTCGAAAGGACGTGCTGGCACTCGTCAAAGAGCTTGGCCCGACGCTCGTTCGGTATCCAGGCGGCAATTTCGTGTCCGGGTACAATTGGGAGGATGGCGTAGGTCCGGTGGGGAGCAGGCCCGCGCGCCTCGACCTCGCCTGGTCCAGCACGGAGCCGAACAGGTTTGGCACCAATGAATTCGTGGACTGGTGTAGAGCTGCTGATGTCAGCCCAATGATGGCCGTCAATCTCGGGACCAGGGGCGGTGATGCCGCTCGCAACTTGGTTGAATATTGCAACCATCCCGGCGGAACGGCCTGGTCGGAGCTGCGCCGCAAGCACGGCTGGGAGACGCCCCATAAAATCAAGCTATGGTGCCTCGGCAACGAGATGGATGGCCAGTGGCAGATAGGGCAAAAGAGCGCCGCCGCTTATGGGGCGGCTGCAAGGGAAGCGGCCAAGATGATGCGCCGAGTGGACCCAAGCATCGAACTTGCCGCGTGTGGTTCGTCATCGCGCAACATGCCAACCTTCGGCCAATGGGAGGCCACGGTCCTCGAATATACGTTCGACCACGTCGACTACATTTCAATCCATACTTACCTTGAGAATTTCCGTAAGGACACCGCATCGTTTCTGGCCAGCAGCGACTTGATGGACAAGTTCATCGATGAGGTCATCGCATTGGCCGATGCCGTTGCCGCCAAGCGGCACTCGGACAAGCGCCTGATGCTAAGCTTCGATGAATGGAACGTCTGGTATCGGACTTGTCGCAGCGAGGCTGGAGCGGCGGAGGACGGCTGGCCCATTGCACCGCCCATTCTCGAGGAAATCTATACGATGGAGGACGCACTCGCCTTTGGCGGGGCCTGTATCTCGCTGCTCAATCACGCTGATCGGGTGAAAGTCGCCTGCATTGCGCAACTCGTCAATGTTATCGCTCCGATCATGACCGAGACGGGCGGCGGCGCTTGGCGTCAAACCATATTCTTCCCTTTCGCTC
Source organism: Bradyrhizobium sp. CCBAU 45384 (assembly GCF_028128665.1). Lineage (NCBI taxonomy): Bacteria > Pseudomonadati > Pseudomonadota > Alphaproteobacteria > Hyphomicrobiales > Nitrobacteraceae > Bradyrhizobium > Bradyrhizobium sp. CCBAU 45384. Next base: position 147,822 of record NZ_LBIZ01000109.1, on the reverse strand, counting down.
ATATGAGCCGCTTCGCTCGTGGCAGAGTGTTGCGCACTTTGACTGAGTCTGACGCTTACGATGCGCCCCACTATAATTCGAGCGGCCCCCAGGAACATAACTTCACGACGCAAAACGTTGCGTATCTCAAGATAGCAGCGATAGCAGAGGATGGCGGCGGCTTGTCACTCTTTCTGATCAATCGCGATCTTAAAAAGGAGATGGAAGTGACCTTCGATCTTCGAAGCTTCGGTCGGCTGGCGCTCAAGGAAACGCTCGAGCTCCGGCACGATGACCTTAACGCTACCAATACAAAGCACGCGCCCGGCAGGGTCACGCCAACCTCGTTGGAAGTCGCAAGTTTGGATGGCAGGCTCCTGAAAGCGACCCTCAAGCCAGCATCATGGAACGTGATCCATCTGACGACACCCTGAAGAGGCCTCCGCACGGATGAAGACCGTGATTCCAAACCAATCGGCCGGGCAGCGGCAGCGCCCTCAAGTTGTCCAGTCGACAGTGCCTAACCCTGGGCTTGGACAGATGTAATAATGTGGAGAGTTGGTCCTAGATGTATCAACAGCGTCGCGTTTAGCGCCCCCCAAGCAGCCATGGCTCGGGCTTATCGCAACAGAGGAGTCGCGCTCATTCATCTGTACGACCAGACCGCAAATGTTGAGCGAGGTCGAAGCGTCCATATTCGAGAAGGGCCCTCGTAGGGCGAAAAGCCTAGAAGATCGCGCATCTTACTCTACGCGAGTTGGCTTCATCACTGGGTTGTCTCGCACCGAACGCGCTGAGTGCGCACGTGCTCGGATTATTGTCGTCGAAAATCCGCACTTCACCAATCACCACACTCGACTAGGCGGCACGTCACTTGCTTCGGTCGGAATGGCTCCGCGGATGCGATTTAGACTGCAGATTTTGTTTCGGAGTGTTTGATGCAATCGTCCTGGCTCCATTCAAGTTGGTACGCTTCGATCAAGAGGCACATCCTGCTCATTGCGCTGTGCGCTACCAGCGCAAACTCGGCGGTTGGCTGGGAGATCTATCAGTTCGGTAGCCGATCGAGCCGACACACCGAGACGACAGCAGTACTACGCAGCGCCGGCGCAACTCTGTATGTCGGCTGCCTCCATGGCGAGGTGACACCTGCGCTAGAGTTCGACGTGCACATTGGAAGGGGAGGAATTGAGGTTAGCTACAGCTTCGACGATGGACCGGCAGAGCGCTATCCGATGGTGAGCCGGGCTGACCGCTTTCTCTGGCTTTGGAAATCTGATGGCAAAGAAGTAGTCAAGCGCTTAAGGCACTCAGCGCGCCTTAAGGTCAGCCTACCTGATGTCTCTTTTGACTTCGACCTCACCAAAGGAGGTCACGAGCTACCTCAATTCAAATGCGCGCCCTTTCCCGTTTAACTGACAGATGAAGACGCGCCGCCGGCAGCCTGCGCATATTTAACCACAGGCACAGCCGTTACTGACGCTCTACACGCGAGGGACGAGAAGGGTTTCACATTATGCTCGAATCGCGGTCGTTCAACTGCATTGGAGAGGCAGGCAACGCGCATCATGCCAGGCCTTCTCCGACACTGCAGCGGGAAGGATGGCGGCATCATCGGAGTTTGTCGCTTATGCTTGCCTTCGAAGAGGCGCTGACGCGCTTGCGCGACGACGGTCGTCTCGAGCGCGATTTCTGGTACTGTCTACAATCGGAAGCAGGTCAAGCCAATACCGATTTGGCAACGGTTGACCGCTCAGAAAGCATCTTGTGCACCGCCCTATCAGGTTTGAGAGGTGAATTGGGGAGCCAAGTCGGATTATCCAGCTCAACATCCAGTCTAAGTAATGTGTTCAATGTTCGGTATGAGATGAAGTCTAGAAAGACTATTTTTATTGCAGGCCGTGACGTGTACGGGATGCTGTCTTTCCCGGGAAGAGGCCTGAAGGGAAGGGATCGAGTTCTTCTCCGATTCGCCACTCGTCCCTTCCCGATTGGCTGGAACCGACGCCACGCAGTGTCGCCCCGTCTGGGAAACCAACCAGACCGACTCTTTGTTAGAACACGCTCATAGGTGCTGCCGCGATGGGAGTGCAAATCAGCAGCAGCGATTTGGATTCCGCCGTGCCGCTGAAGCACGTGCAGCTCAAGGGGCGTCGGCAGCGTAGGCGCTGGTTAGCACTTTCCGTCGCGCGTGTGGAGTGGCATCGAGAGGCACACTGACTCTGCTGATATTTACCCGTCTTGACGACACTGTTTTGCGCGAGTCGATTGATGATTGATGTCACGAGGCACACGGTGCTCATCGGAGCTGCGGCAGGTTTCGGGGAGATCGATGCCACCGGTCCCGCGCAGGCGGCTCCGCCATTGGGCGGGATGGAGCCGTTGAACTCGACGGACGGCGTATTCACGCCGTCCAAAGGCTGGGGCATTCAGAAGTTCAGCTTCTCCAACCCGGAACCGTCGATCCAGTTCGCGGGGTTGCTGTTCGCATTTGAGGTCATCAGTTTCGAGAACAATTTTGGGATTGATCCCCTGGCGGTGACGATCGAACGCCGCATAGATCGCGTCCGGATGGCTGGAACCAGGTTGCGCTGGGCCGGTGGCCAGGAAACGAAGGCAGGGCTTGTCAGCGCGGAACTGCGGCTAACCGCCGCCGGTGCCATCGAATGGGCCGTCGAGGCGGCGATCGACGCGCCGATTAAGGCGATCAAGACGATCGTCCGTGGCCTGCCGCGTGGGCGTATCTCGCTGGCGGCGGAGGCGTGGTGCGACTTCGGCGATGACGAGCAGGTTTTCGAATATCCGGCGCTCGGGGGCGGCATGGCTACCCCCCTCGCTGTGGTGGAGGGGCATGACAAGCGCTTCTGGGGCATATCGGCGCTACAGACCGAGGTGCGACCAGCTCGCTTCGCTTTTCTACCGGGGCCGGACGGCTACAAGACCGAACTCGTGTACGAGCCCGGCGCCTGGGAGCGGCCGCAGGCTGCAACGACGTGTAAATGGCGCATCGTCGCAGCACCCGATTTCGCAAGCGTCGCGAAAACACATTTCGACTGGGTCGCCAAAAGTTGGCAACTCCCCGACTTCCAGCAGCGCTCCGACGCGCCGGACTGGATGAAGAAACTTGCCCTAGTGCTGTCGCTGCACGGGCAGCACTGGACCGGCTACGTCCACAACGATTTCGACCAGCAGCTCGAGATACTGCGCTGGACAGCCAAGCAGATCGATCCCCGTAACGTGATGGTGTTCCTGAACGGCTGGGACGGACGCTATTACTGGGACTATCCGCGATTCGAGGTCGGCGCTCGCACCGGTGGCGAGGTGGCATTCGCCAGGCTGGTGCGAAAGGCGAAAACGCTTGGCTATCGTATCGCCGTCATGTTCGGCAGCAACGTCGCGCGGAGAAACGACCCTGGCTTCCCAAAAATCGCCGATGCACGGCTGCGTGACGGCAACGGCGACTTCTTTCCCGCCAACTACGTCGACTGGGATGGTGACCGGAAGGGCGATGGCTTCATGGTATTCATGAACCTCGCCGTCGCGAGTTGGCGCAACCATCTGCGCGAGCGTATCGCTAGTATCGTCAGCCGCTTTGCAATCGATGCCTATTTCCTCGACATTTGCGGCCTGTGGGAAAACAACTACGACGGTGACATGCTGGTAGGTACCCGCCAGCTAGTTGACGAACTGGCGCAGCGCTTTCCCGGTGTCGCACCGATCGCCGAAATGCAGTACGATGCGCAGATGGGGTTCATTCCGATGAGCCACGTGCCCCGCTATTCGCTCTATCCGCAAGCCAATTTCGGCGTGGTCGCCTCATTCAACCACTTGAGCTTTCCCGCGCCGGGCGGCGGATCGACAGGCATCCACGAATACGGCTTCGGCCGTTACCATCCGGTCATCCTCGATCAACCGCAGATCCCAACGATCACCTTCGTCGATGACACCTTCACAACGCAGCGCGAAGCGGTGATGTCAGACATCGCGACTGCAAAGCAGCGTTTTGCCGCGCGCGGGGGACGGACCTGAGGGGCGCAGGCCCGGCAGGTGGCCAACCATCCTGCGATCGACTCAATCGATTTTACTTGCAGCGCTGCCGCCAAAAGCGTCTTCAGTCAGGTCGCGGTCAAGCCGCTGCAAGCAGATCGTACCTGAGCTTGGCCGCAAAGCGCGCTTCTCTTTACGGCTTTGATCTCGACATTGTTGCCGATGCGGAATCCTTGGGTGTAGCGTCCGGCGAAAGAGAGCAGACGTCGATTTGGCTTCCTAGATCCGGATCAAAGCGATGACCTGCCCCTCACAGCAGGCCTATTGAACGGGTCGTCAAAATCGTGATCCAACAAATGATCGATCGCCGCAAGAGCAAGCTCTGGAGCCTGCTTTGCACGTGCTGCATCCGTCGTTGCTAGGGGGTGCTTGTATCGTTTATATATAGTTGCAAGTTAAGTAGACTGCTCGCCGGCGCGAACAAACCGACGGCGAAGCTATCGCTACTGTATCAGCTCGCCGCAGTTGGTGGGCTACGCCGGCGCTACTTCATCATCGCTTCGACCTCTGCACGAAAGGCCTGGCGCGAAGCGTCGCGTGAATAGAACATGTGACCGCCCGGATAGACTACAAGCTTGACGCGCGGTGCCGAGGCAAATGGTGGCAATTGATCGAGTACGATCTGTGATCCGAAGTAAGGCGTAACGAGGTCAAACAGGCCGTGCCCGACCAGCAGCTTCAACTTTCGGTCCGTTGCAAGGATCTGGCGCAGTTGGGAAACTGACTCCGGAGGGCTGCGGCCGAAATCCCAAGCTTGTCCAACCGTGCGGTTGATGAGCTCATAGGAGCCGTCCGGCCGCCATTTAAGCTTGCGTGTAAGGAGATCGACACTAGCGCTAGTCAGCGGTGCTAGCAGCGTATCGCTCGAGGCATCGCCCGAAAGCTTGAAATTGGAGTCCGGATACGGATCGAGACCACGGACCGATGCATCATAGTTTCCGATTAATTTGAGGCTCTTACGATCGAACTCACGGCGGAACTCGGCGAGTTTAATTCGGCCCGCGAGCCTACGACTAGTCGCTTGGTCGATTCCGGTCAGCGCCGCGGCCTTGTCGGCCAGACGCGTGGTTGCTTCTTTGTCCTGCTGACCTTTCATAAGATCGACCAGAAACTCGCCGCGTGCATAAGCCTCCACCTCAATGAGATCGTCTCGCTTGACCGGCCCCTTCAACTCACGGAATGTCGCGGCATAACTTGGCAGAGCCGCGACGTATTGCAATAGACCCGCGCGGGCCTCGGAGTCGAACACGGGCGATATCATGATGAGACCCTTAACGCCTATGCCCTCCCGCATCTGCAGCTGGTGGACAATCTTTGGGCCTCGAATGCCCCCGTAGCTTTCGCCCGCGATGTACTTTGGCGACAATAGCCTGTCATGCTTCTCGAGCCAGCGGCGGATCACCACTGCGAGCGCATTGACGTCGCCGTCAACCGAATAGAGCCGCTTGCGTACATCATCGTCGGTACCCAAGAATCGGCTATAGCCGGTACCTACTGGGTCCAGAAACACTAGATCGCTGAAATCGAGCCAAGTCTCCGCGTTCGGACTCGCCTCCGGAAAGGTCGATGGAGTGACCTCGGCTGCATTGATCGGTAACCGCCACGGTCCGGCATTGCCGAGTTGCAGCCAGGCCGACGATGAGCCGGGTCCGCCGTTAAAAAAGAATGTTACAGGGCGGGTGCCGTGATCGGTGCCGTCAAGCTGATAGGACGTATAGGCGATGTCGGCTTGGGGCTCGCCCTTGTCGCCGAACAGACGGATGGAGCCGGCCGTGGCGAGGAAAGAGAGCGTCCTTCCAGGAAGCTCAAGCGTTTGTCTGGTGCTCGAGTCGGTCGGCAGCCGATGCTGCTCGGCCGCAGATGGCATACTAGGAGTTTGGCTGGCTCCAGCCTTTTGTCCGGCCGGCGTCACGACCTGCACGGGGGGCGGCGAATCGTCGGCCCCCGCGGTCCCTATTCCCGCGTAGGCAAACAGGATCACTGCAGAAAAGGTGCGGCGCAGCGCGGTCGATGGCATCGAGTTTCTCCCGTCCCGGCGCGCACCCCGTGCGCGGGGACTCTGTTCAAGCGGCTTTAACCACTAGCTCAAGCCGGGAGACAACAAACCTACCAAATCCAGTAGCCGTCACTATCGGTGGATCGCGTGGATACGGTTGAGCGAAGGGCATCAACCTAGCCGATGACAGGGTGCCTCCACAGCTACAGCAAACGCACCCACTGTGTCTGCAATACTATTGAGTCTGAGATCGTGACTCGAAATCGTAGCCGCTTTCCAAGTTGGTCCACCAAGCCGCCTGTCGGATAGTTGGTCGGGGCTAACCTTGGACCCAGACGCTGGGGAGAAAGTTTTGGCTCTTTCAAGAGCCCCATAAGCGCTTTTAGTCGCATTTCCGGAGTTGCTCTTCAAGAGCTCGAGCTTGAGCGCCGTCACCAGGCCTTAGCATGCCGCGGCCCCATGCGTCGCGATGGTGGCGCCCCTCATTGGGGCCACATGGCTGCAGTCCTTAGTTTTGGGTCCCATCGAGACAGTTGGTGGATCTTGTTCAACCGCTCGACTCGAGTTCGCAAGAAATTCTGAGGTGGCGTGCGGGTGCTCAATAAGTCCGCCACGAGCTGTCTGAGGGCTTTGCCGGAGAGATGGTGGAAGCGAGAGGCCGTAGATCTAGGTGGCGTGTCTCTGGGCATAACTTAGGAGTGGCGGCGGCACGCCAGGAAGAATTGCATGGCATAGCGCGCCTCAATATTGTGGGTGATTTCGAACCGCAGATCAGCGATCATTGCGCCCGGGTCGGTCGTTTCGCGCCACCCCGTTATGGCTAGAGCGCCTTCCTATCGAAGCTCCATGCCAAGCGCTGTCGACTGCTTTCCGCAGTCGTCGTCCCCATCCAATCATTTGAATAGCATTTTCTGAGCGAATACGGCGGCTGCCGTCCCTTCATCCTCTGTAAAGGGCACGTCGGTTCAAACAATGGGAGCATGGGGAATCCTTCCTGGGTGCCTGAACGCGACTTCCCTGACGATCGGTGCCTCTTCGTAGCGACGTGCGTGCCAGTGCAGCGCCAGAGAGGCGCCCGCCAGCACCATTCGCGTTTCATTCGACCTTTCCTCCCGACCGCGTCAGGTTTTGGACAGCTCACGTGAGTAGCAAGCACGAAGAAAGCTAGGCTTGCCGACATGGACCGATTCAACACAATCAACTCAGCCACTAAAGGGTCCATTGCGTCAGACGCCGACGTGGAACAGCGGCAACAGTCGCATCCGGCATTTGAGCAGCACCTGGCAAGCGCGCGAGAAGCGGGCCCCATATATGCTCACGCGGCGAAATATGATGTCACTGAGGAAGACGATCGCCTCATCCAGGCAGCATCGGCCGCGGCCCTCGATGAAGGGCCACCGCCAAGCAAGACCACCGTCGAAATTTATGATCGTCGGCTTCGCAAATTAGCCGAGGGGCTGAAGCAGTACGGCCAATCAATTGCTGGGCTCGAAGACGATGCTTTACTCGGTTACGCAAGGAAGCTGCTGCCACTCGACAAGATCATCGCCCCAGCATTGTCAATGGTCAGTCGGTACCGCCAGCCTGACGGCGACGCTTTCCCCCTCTCAACGCATTACCGTCCTTCCAGGGAAGATGAGAGTCTCATCAGGGAGGCCGCCAAGGCACGCTTTGGTCGACCAATCGGCAAGAATACGGCCGAGGGCTATGCGAGCACACTGCGGAAGTTGGCGGCAACGCTCCGCCCCCTGTCCATTGCCGAGCTCAATGATGATACCCTGCTTGGCTACGCGGGCAAATTGTTTCCGAATGACAAGCACCTCATCGTCGCCTTGAACGACCTTCGCGACTATCGCGCGATCAGGCAGAATATTTTGGGCGGGGAAGGAGGCAGTTCGCGCCAGGTCATTCAGCCGTCCGATCCCACGCCCATGCGGCCGGCCGATGAGCAGCCGATAGGAAACGTTGCGGAGGGGCGCGACTCATTGCCGCCCGGGCTCAATGCTCCGCAGGTCTGGCATGGAGTGGGGTTACCCCATTCTCCTGTACAAAGTGTCGACCAGGATGTGCTTTTCGATGCAGCCCATGGCGAGAGCCTCTTGCTGGCGACAATGCTTGGGCCAACAGTCGGTTCAATGTCCCACTCGCCGGTGCAAAGTGTCGCTCAGGAAGAGCTTTTCGACGCCGCGGACCGCGAGAACCTCTTGTCGGGAACGACCTCCGATGCACCGTTGTCTTGGCCAACGATGAGTTCCACCGTTCACTCGCCGGTGCAAAGTGTCTCTCAGGACGCGCTTTTCGATGCCGCGGATCGCGAGCACCTCATGCCGGCACTGACCTTCGATGCACTGGTGCCTTGGCCAACAATGAGTTCAACCATCCCATCGCCGGTGCAAGGTGTCCCTCAAGACGCGCTTTTCGATGCTGCGGATCGCGAGAACCTCATGCCGGCGCCGACCTTCGATGCACTGGTGCCCGGGCCAACGATGAGTCGAACCATCGCGTTGCCGCTGCAAAGTGTTGCTCAAGAAGACCTTTCCAATGCCGCGACTTGGCAGCCGAGTTTTCGGCAGCCAGATTCCGCCTCTGAACACCAATCTGGACAGATGATGAATGAAGGCGCCGCGGCCCAGACCAGGCCTGAGCGGAGGTTCGCGGCTATCGGCGAGGCCTTCGATGTGTCTTTAAGCGTGCCCGAAGATTTCTCCCACGGGACTCAAGCGGCGCCGAACACGATGCACAGGCTTCGCCGTTGGGGCCTCTTGCCGGATGCCGGACAACGGGTAAAGGCCTACGATATTCGAGGTGAACGCTATATGGCCGTCTTGGGACCGGGAGGGATCGACGATGTTCAGCTCGTTCATCTGCGGTCGCCCGCTATCGGAGATACGTTTGATGTTTCGCTCGCGGTTCCCAAGAATTTTTCCCATGGCACCCAGTTGGCACCCGACATGATGCTGTCCACCTTGGGCGAGTGGGACTTCTTGCCTGTTGCGGAACATCCAATCATGAACTTGGAGATTGGCGGCGAACGGTACACGGCCATCTTGGGACCGGAGGGGCCGAAGGACGTTCAGCTCATTCACCACCCTGGGCCTGCTTTGCCGGGCGGAGCTATGTCTGCGGCACCGGGGACTTCTTCAGATATCTACGGCGGTCTTGCCAGGGTTTAATTCGCCGGCACAGATCGAATGGCCTGGGGACGTTCCTTCAGCGCTGGCGCCGAACCTTGCCCTGCCGTCTGCCGCACCGGCATCAGGCCATCAACCACTCCCGCAAGTGCCTGAACTGGCAGAGTTGTTGAGCGACGATTGCACGCACGCCCCCCAACAGGTTTCGCCTCCCGTGATCGACATATTGCAGAGCCTGGGTCTTCTGCCCGAGCCGAGACGTTCCACTGACCGTTTCTTTATCCACGGCCAGCTCTACCCGGCCGAAAGCCTAACTAGTTGGTCCGCCAGACTCGATGCGCTCGCTACCAGCCTGCCAGCCTGCGCCGTATTGACGGATCATTTCGCGCTGGGACCGTTTGATGAAGGCGCGCTCGACGCAAAAGCCGGCGGTGAATGAAGCGGCTAGCGCGAGGCCGGACGCGACGTAGTCATCCAGCAAGTGAGTGCCATGACGGTACTGCGAAATGCCTGAGCCATGCTTGTTCCCTCAGCCGATTGTCGAGGGACATTGACATCGCAACCAAGACGTTCGGCGGCGTTTGAAGGCAGGATCCGTCGTATTTCTGCTAAATCAGTTCGTGCTCGCGGGCGGCTAGACGGCACTCAGCGGTGCGCCAGTTCGCGCGAGGGGTCTAGAAGGCATTCCGGGCTCATCGAACCCCTCGCCGGCTTGAACTGCCCAGCGACGATGCCATGTAGCCCCAAGCCAGACGAACGGCTTGAAAGAAGTGGTGGCGGACGAAGTCGAAAAGCCGGTGACTGACACGGGATGTGATCGCCCGGCGCGATGTTTGTCGCGCCGAAGCAGCATCGGCAGCACATAGCAATCCACTGCAATTCCTGTTCGCGGAGTGGCCCGAAGCGGCTGGACGCTGGCCGTCCAGCAAAGCGGAATTTCCCGAGCGCTAAAACTTAGCCCCTGGGACGGGGTTTAAACCTTCTTTTTTCTCGTTCCAACTTGGAGCGGTTCGCTTAACCGAGCCCATCGTCACCTCGTTAGTGAGCTTACGGGCAGAGATGCTCGGGTTCAGTTTCTCTAGGAGGCATGTTCCTGGGCCGGTCCATAGCATTCTGGTGGAGTCGCTGCTCACTAAGCATCGCCCGCGGCAAGAGCAGCGCCCACGACAGGATTGAAGTAATCAGCCAAGGTTGCATCAAACACACGTTGGATGTCCTTCGAAACAAATGTCCACGAGACTGCAGCCGACATCCCCGCCAGCTCGGAGGTTCTGGCAACTACCTGCCACTTGAAACCGCGTACTGTGGCGCAACTGTGCAAGGTCGCGTGTGTCCTTGTGTGTGTGTGTTGTATGCCCTCGCACTCGCGTCCGAAGCAGGTTCATATTTCTCTAGGAGTCACGGCTTCGAAAGATGACCGCTGCCTAACGTTGTTCGCTCGACCTGCCGCTACTGCGGACTCCTAGGCTGTGTTTGATTTAACACATTCGTGTTCGCGTCACTCTTTGTGCTCTAGCCGACAAGGGGATCGGATAACAACGTAATAGCGCCTGCAGCTTCGATGGCATCATTTCTGCAGGGAGGACTTGGACGGAGCTCGAGGAGGATCGAACCGAAAGGGGGCTGGAAATCTTTCGGCGCACGACTTAGCCGCACCCTTCAGCGAGCCTTATTGCTCCTTTCGTATACGGGGCACCTTAACGATCGCTCCGTTAGCTCAGATGAGGAGGTAGCCGTGGACCGCCGGAAAGATACTCTGGGACACGAGATCCTGCAGGTAGGGGATTACGAACGAGCGCTCTCGATCAATGGCTACTATGCTCAGCTCACGGTCAATGTCGCGGACGTGCCGTTCTGGATGTCAGGTGGTGAGGCCTTTGCTTATTGCCGAAGGGTAAGGGGCCGGCGCGAATTCATCCTCGTGAACGCCGTCACGGGCGCAAAGCAGCTGGCCTTTGATCATGATAAGTTAGCTGCCGCCCTGACCCGAGCAACGCAGAGACATTGCGACGCTGGCAATCTGCCGTTCCGTCGCTTTGACCTGGCTAGCGATGGTCGCAAGATCAGCTTCCAGATCGATAGCACCAGGTGGAGCTGCGATCTTGTGAGCTACACCTGTCTAAACCAGAACGCTTTCTCCGAAGTCCATGAGGAGAACCCCTATAGCAGCCCTCCGGTAGAAAATGATCCGAAGCAAAAAAGCGCATCTCCTGATGGTAAATGGCTGGCGTATATCAATAGGCACAATCTATTCCTGTGCAGCAAGGATGGCTCGCAGGACATGCCCTTGACGTGGGACGGATCCGAGAGCAATTACTACGGCTTGTCCACACTTACGTGGTCTCCGAACTCGCGCTATCTTGCGGGATACCGGTTCCGACCCGGATACGAGCGTAAGATTCATTTCATCGAATCATCGCCGACCGACCAGCTTCATCCGAGGCGCCGGACCATGACGTATCCTAAACCTGGCGACCTGTTGACAGAAGCACATCCGGTGCTCTTTGAGATCGGCAGCCGACGCGAGATCCGGCTCGACAACAATCTATTCCGAAATCCTTACGAACTTTCGCCGATCGAGTGGTGGGAGGACAGTCGAGGTTTCACTTTTAAGTATAATCAACGAGGTCATCAGCTCTATCGCCTTCTAGAAGTGGTAGCAGCCACCGGAGAAGTCCGCTCGCTGATCGATGAGTGCAGCAAGACCTTCGTCGACTATCAGCCTCTGAACATGGACCAGGAGTGCACTGGCAAAATCTTTCAGTATAACATCGCAGACGGGAAGGAGATCATCTGGGCGTCCGAGCGCGACGGATACGAGCATCTTTACCTATTCGATGGCCAAACCGGCGAGATTAAAAATCAGATCACCAAAGGCAAGTGGGTGGTCCGCACGATCTATTTTGTCGATCCGGTGACGCGCCAGATCTGGTTTGGCGCGAGCGGAATGAACCCAAGCGAAGATCCTTACTTCATCCATGGCTACCGAATCGAATTTGACGGGACGGGCCTGACTGCCCTCACGCCTCGAGCGGCAAATCATCACATCGAGTTCTCGCCAGATGGCCACTACTATGTAGACCTGTGTTCACGAATCGATCTTCCGCCGAGCTTGGTCTTATATCGAACCACTGACAATTCGGAGCTCATGCAGGTCGAAAACGCCGACATTTCGGAGCTCGTGGCCGCTGGCTGGACGCCGCCGCTCAGCTTTCATGCGAAGGGCAGAGATGGCGAGGCTGATATTTGGGGGGTCATTCACCTTCCCATTAATTTCGATCAAACCAAGCGATATCCGGTCGTTGAGCGAATATATGCTGGTCCCCACGGTTCTTTCGTTCCGAAGTCATTCTCAGCCTCGGCCGAACCGCTCGCGCAACTTGGATTCGTCGTTGTACAGATCGATGGAATGGGGACGAACAACCGTTCGCGAGCGTTCCACGACGTCGCCTGGAAGAATCTTAAGGACGGTGGCCTTCCCGACCGAATCCTATGGCACAAGGCGGCGAGCGTAAACTATCCGTGGTACGATATTTCAAACCTTGGCATTTTTGGTGCGTCCGCCGGTGGTCAGAATGCGGTGAGCGCTCTCCTCTTCCATTCTGAGTTCTACAAGGTTGGGGTCGCCAATTGCGGTTGCTATGACAACCGAATGGACAAGATCTGGTGGAATGAGCAGTGGATGGGCTGGCCTGTCGGCATCGAATATTCACAATCCTCCGCCGTCGACAACGCGCACCGATTACGAGGTAAGCTGTTGCTAATTGTCGGCGAACTGGATGAAAACGTCGATCCATCATCCACCTTCCAGCTTGCCGACCGTCTTATCGACGCAGGAAAATTCTTCGACATGCTTGTGGTGCCGAACGCGAACCACGGAGTGCCAGGCAATTACTGCGAACTAAAGCTCGTGGATTTCTTCGTTCGCAACATTCTTTGGCAGACACCTCCTAACTGGAACGCGGCTTCGATCGAGCCGCTCAGCCGGTGCCGGATGCGAGGACGTGATGGCCAAAAACTAATTAGCTCGATCGAATCTCACAAGTGATGTCCGCGTTCTACGGCCGGACGATTGAGCCGATTCAGCGTTCGTGTGAAGCGCTTTTGACGGTGGGTCATGGGCGCTTCCGTTGCGGCACGAAACGTACAGTTCTGCGCTCTTGGGATACATCGTGCCGGACCTGAACGCCTTCGTCCGATCCAGACAGTATTAGACTAGTGGGAGGCGGCGTTCTTCTCTTCCCTCCGCCATAATTTGGTTGAGTGAGGAACCCGTCGAGGCCTATTGTCTCAGGACGGTGATTCTGAATCATTGCGCTTTCGGCATTCGTGAAGATATTTTGCGGTGTGGCGCGCGCCCCTTTTTGGTCGCTGATCCGTGCGCGCTCGGCATTGCGAGGTTTTCCCGTGGAGCGGTCTCCCTGGCGAGGCGGGCGCAGTTGTCGAGCGCCGTGAGACATTATCGGGCGATCACGACGATCTCGGCCGTGCCGAGCCAACTGGTAAGCTTCCGGATACAAGAGAACCCCAAACCTCTCAGCGGTCTGTGATGCTCCGCGTTCAGCCTGAGACGGTGCAACGGAGTGATCTTATCAGGCCGTAACAGCGCTGCTCGCGAGGTGACCATCGAGAAACAGGCGCGGCTGAGAGCGTGCTCCGGATAGAAGCCGGCGTACTTCACGATCAGCACGACCGGCTTGTCATCCGATGGCCAGCGGCCCTCTAGCCAAGACGATACAAGCCGACATCCTCGAGCATGCAGGCGCTGAACTTGTCGCAATCGTCAAACATCTGTTGCGCTTGGCGCCGCAGCTGATTTGGTGTCCCGGCGGCGAAGCCGCGGGCTGAAGAGCGATCGGGCGAGTCCATCGGGTCCTCGCAACAGATCCAAGCATCCATCGATGCGTATGTTGCAGATCGCAGCGCAAGGACAGAATGATCTAGACCAGCCCAGCCGCATAGAGTGCTTTTGCGACCGACTCGAAATATTGCGAAGGAACCGGGTTCCCAAGCCTGGCTTTGCCGAGCAGTTGACGCGCCAAAACATCATCATCCACAATGTTGAGGCGCAGCGCGCGCGCTTCACGAAGCAGCTGTGAAGCAACTTCACCCTCGCCACGGCAGACCAAGACGGGCACGCCGGTTTCGCCGCGAACATAGCGTAGCCCAATCAATGTTGCCGATCCCCGCAATATCAACGTGGCCCGACTGATGCCGAGCGGAGCCTCGTTGGCGGACTCTTGCCGCAGACGCCGGTGCTCTCGCTTCACTTGCGGACTGCCTTGCTGTTCCTTGTTCTCCCGCTTGGCCTCCGTTTCCGTCATGCGCATATCCTGCATAAACAACCAGCGCTGGATTAGAAGGTCAGCCAATCCGCCGACCAGAAACGCCCCAGCGGCAATCCCTATCAGCAGTTTAACCTCGGTGAAGACGACGCCAAAACAGCCCATGCCGCAAACTGGCAGGTACACCAGCGCTTTCCAGCTCGTGGTCACGATTAGAAAGAAGGCCGCACCAAGCAAGACCACCTTAGCCAGGGTCTTGCCAAGCTCAATGGCCGAGCGTTTTGAGGCGATGCGTTTCAAGCCTTTGATCGGATCCAGTTTCTCAAGCTTCGGTTGGAGCGGCTCCGATGCAAACATAAAGCCGCCATTGGCCAGAACATTGGCCAGAAGGGCTGCTGTCACGGCAGCAGCGAGCAACGGAGCAACGGTGGCAATCGAGAGTTCTAGCAATCCGCTGAGCGCCTGTGGCACCGCGTTTGTGAACGGCTGCTCCTGCAGTTTGTCGACCAGGCGAACCGTCTCCTGCCACTTGTCCTCGATCGCACCCGCTCGCCACCACAGGCAGCCGAAACCGGCACAGGCGCTGACGCCGCTCACAAGATCGGAGCTGCGCGCGCTCTGCCCCTTCTTGCGCGCATCGCGCAGCTTCTTGGGCGTCGGAGGTAGCTTTTTCTCCTCGCTCGTAGAGCTCATTTCAACAGCTTCTTCAGATACCCGAGCATGTTGTTCGAGGTCAGGATTTCAGCTCCGGCGTATTCAAGCAGATAGACGGTATAACTGACCATGATGACACCGAATGCAACATTCTTAATCATCGGGGAGAGATCGTTCATCTTGAGCTGAGATGCAAAACGGCCGAGCATCATGATTGAGACATCGACCAGCAGCAGCAGGGCCAGCACCGGACCGGCGACTAACAAGGTCGTCATCATGATACGGTCGAGAAGGGCGAGACACTCCATTGCCCCCTGCGCTGTCACGGCAGGCAGAAACTGATAGACCGGCCACACCAGGTAGCTGCCATAAAGGCCGCTTACCATGGTTTGCAGCCCCCCGAGCAGAACGAAGATCGTAACTGCCGTAACTCCGAGAAAAAGCCCGGTACCGGACGCTTGGCTGTGCGTCGCGGGATCCTCCCCCGCAACTTGGCTTGAAATTCCTCGCTGGGTATCGATGATGTCGCCGACTGCCTGTATGCTCCATAGTGGAATACTGAGCAGAATGCCGAGCACAAGACCGACGAACACCTCCTTCAAGCCAAGCATGGTAACGCTAACCAGCCGCGTGTTTGGGTCAAGGGTCTGCAGACCGAGCTTGATCTGAGCGAGGCAAGGCAGGCCGATCGCAATCGTCAGGCTTCCTCGAATGAGGCCGCTGATACGCGGCCGGGTGAAGACGGGAAGCACCAGCGTGATGCCGAGGGCGCGCGCCGCACTCAGGCCGGTTGCGGCGACGAATTCGATCGTGCCCTGAACGAGAGCTTGCGCCTCTGCGGGTGACAGGCCAGCCATCCAAGCTCTGCTAATATCTCGCGGTGAGTGCTGGAAACTCGCTGAAGATGTGCTCGGCCTGATCGATCAGTGGAGCGCTGAGTACGGAAGAAAACCCGGCGAGCACGGCGACGACGACCAGAAGCTTGACGGTCAGTGGCAGGGTTTGATCTTGGAGCTGAGTTGCC
Source organism: Bradyrhizobium sp. CCBAU 45384 (assembly GCF_028128665.1). Lineage (NCBI taxonomy): Bacteria > Pseudomonadati > Pseudomonadota > Alphaproteobacteria > Hyphomicrobiales > Nitrobacteraceae > Bradyrhizobium > Bradyrhizobium sp. CCBAU 45384. The sequence continues at coordinate 131,706 of NZ_LBIZ01000109.1, read as the reverse complement.
GCCTGGATGAGGCCAATAATCAGTCCGGAGATGAGAGCTGCGAGCAGCGGCGGTAGAACCCAGATCATGAAGAGCACGAGCGATTGGCTGAGGTGCGCAAGGATGTTGGCTTCGTTCATGGTCAACCTCCTGGAGTCGAGTAGCTTAGTACCAGCCCGTGCATGAGACGTGACCAGCCGTCGATAGTGACGAACAAAAATAGCTTGAAAGGGACAGATATCACCGTGGGAGACACCATCGACATACCCATGGCCATTAAAATCGTCGTGACGATCAGATCGATCGTGATGAAGGGAAGATAGAGAAGAAAGCCGATTTCGAACCCACGCTTGAGTTCGGAAATCAAAAACGATGGTACAAGAATTGAGAAATCATCTGCCGTTACGCTGCCGCGCATCTCCTCCGACCAGACATGTTCGGTGGACGACAGGAAGAAGCGGCGCTGCTCGTCATTGGTGAATTTCTTCAGATGAGCACGCAGCGGCTCCTGTCCCTCTTTGGCGGCCGTCACCCAGTCATCGAAACTCTGGTAGCGAAGTTGCGGATCGGTAAGGCGGTTATACGTCTGCTCGAAGACCGGAGCGCTGATGAAGACGGTCAGGATCAGTGCCGCTCCGTAAAGGACGATGTTCGGCGGGATCGATTGAGTCCCAAGCGCATTGCGCACGAGGAATAGAACAACCGAGACCTTGATAAAGGCGGTCGTTGTGACGACAACGAAGGCCAGGAGGCCAAGGCCGACGGTTATCGCAAGAAGCGCAAGGATGCTGGGTGGAATCTCAGTCATTAAGCGCCAACCTGCCGCGCAACCTGACGGCCAGCTCGTCGCCGATCCGCACGATGTCGCCCCGGCCGATACGTTGGCCGTTGGCAACGATATCGACCGGCCCATCAAGAGGCCGGCCAAGTTCGAACACGTGGCCTTCGTTGATGGTTCGTAAGGTTCCCAACGGCATCGGCCAGCGGCCACATTCGAATACGAGTGTGATCTCGATGCTGTCGATATCCGCCTCTGACGGGGACTGCTGTTGCAACGGGCTTTGGGGCATCACATCTTCACTTTTTAGGGGGTTGGATCGCAAGCGGAATGGGCCTCGCAGCACCAGCCTGTCGCCGCCGACCTCTGCAGGGGCCCACAATCGGTCTGCAGCGAGAATGATCTGGCCTTGCGCGAGTGGAATTGCGTCCGGGAGCAGCGCGTCGCCTTGCTCTGCTTGGCGAAGAACGCCGATCGCGACGCGGAGCGAACCGATATGGCCTGCAACGATGACGGGGAACTCTGAAAGCAGCCTGGCCGTCTGTCGCGGTAATCGGCCGAGCAGTTCGCCGAGGACCGTGAAAGCCAGCGGAACGGGACCGTCGAGTGGCGAGAATAGAAGCATCCGAGCCTTGCTGGCGAGCTCACCATAGGCGATGTCAAGTTCGAGATAAGGCCTCGTGCTCCGCGCTTCCTCGGTGCGAACAAGCCGCAAATTCCGCTGCGTCATTCTTTCCAGCGAAGCAAGCAAGGGTTCAAGCGCAAGTTCCAGGACCAGCGAACGTGTCGGCTCAGAAGGCAAGGTAAGCCCATCCTGCACGGTCCCGACCAGCGCTTCCGCAAGCTTACCTGGCAAGGACAGGATCAAGGTTTCACCCTCTACTTCGAAGACGCAGTCAAGCATCGACGTCGCAGCCGGCTCCGCCTGCCAGACGGTTCGGCTCACGCGCACAGAGAGCGGCTTCTCGCCGAGGATACCTTGTACATGCGCACGCAACGCTGCGACCTCGTTAAGCCACGAGGCTACGGCGCGCGAGAGGATCAGCGCCGGCATGAAGGCTGCGGGCTCAGCCGGCCGATATGCTGCCGGTGCGGCTTCCGCGCCGCAGGCCGCTAGCTCGCGCGGGAGAGGATCTGCGATCATGCTGGCTCACCTCCCGTCTGCCCTGATGGGCCTCGCCGGTAACGGGGCAAGACTTCATCATCGGCTTCGATTTCGGCGGCGGCTTCGAAATGAGCATTCGTGATGCGCCGAACGTCCTGATCGATCTCACGCCATTTCTGGCTCGCCGCTGAACGCCTGGTCCAAACGGCCCTCGCCTCGAGAACCGCAGCCTCAGCTTGGTCTTGAGTAGCACGGGCCTTGTCAAGAGCGCGCTGCGCCGCTGTGATCTCTTCTGTGAGTCGCCCGACGATGAGATGATAGCGCCGCTGCAGTTCGCACACAGATATCGCATCGGCTGCGAGCATCTCCCGATAGAGCTCCGCCTCGACCTTTGCGCGGCGCTCTTCGGCAAGTGCAAGGTGCTCGGAAGCTTGTTGGACAGCTTGAGTCGCGAGGTGGCGCTTGGCTTCCATGTCAGACAATTCACGAATGGCGCTTCGCTCCCGCATGTCCTTTACGAGCCGCAGCTTTGAGGCGTGAGCGGGACTTAGGCGGTCAAACGCGATATCCATGCGACCGTCTCCTCAAAGCTGCACGCCTCACCCTGTCCCTGGCGCAGAAAGGCCCGCAGCTGCTCGATCGAGGCGATCGCCCGATCGGTCAGCGGGTCAGAGCCTTGCTTGTATTCACCCACCTTGATCAAGAACTCGGCCTCAGCGTAACGAGAGAGCAGATCACGGAAGAAGGATGCCGCCTTGCGATGTGGCACGGACACGATCGCATCCATGACGCGGCTACGGCTCGACAGCACATCGATAGCCGGAAAATGCTCCCGAGAGGCCAGCGCGCGCGAGAGAATGATGTGCCCATCAAGGATGCCGCGTGATTCTTCCGCTATTGGATCACCCGTGCCATCACCTTCGACAAGCACGGTATAGAAGGCCGTAATGGAGCCTTGCTCGCCCATGCCGGCGCGCTCCAACAAGCCCGGCAACAGCGCAAAAACGGATGGCGGAAATCCGCGCCGCGTCGGCGGCTCTCCTGCGGCAAGGCCGATTTCACGCATGGCGCGGCTAAAGCGCGTCAAAGAATCCATCATCAGAACGACGCGAAGGCCCTGGTCACGAAAATATTCGGCTAGCGCTGTCGCCATGTGGGCGCATTGGGCCCGCTCCATCGCCGAACGGTCGGAGGTCTCCACCACAACCACGGAACGGTGAAGGGCTTCGCCAAGATGACGTTCGATGAATTCACGCACCTCTCGACCGCGCTCGCCGATCAGCGCAACGATAGTGACGTCGGCCGCTGCGCCTCTTACGATTTGCGACATCAGCGTCGACTTGCCACAACCGGCATCACCATAGATTCCGATCCGCTGACCTTCTCCGCATGTGAGAAGACCATCCAGGACACGGACGCCGAGCGGGAACGGCTGTTCAATCCCGCGCCGTTTCATCGGATTAGGCGCCCTGCCGCGCAGCGGCCTGGCTTCGCCGGCTTTTATGGGGCCCTTGCCGTCGAGCGGCCGGCCAAAACTGTCGATCACGCGGCCGAGCAAATCGGGGCCAGCAGCTACTTCCTGCATTCGCCCGGTCGTCACCACCTCCGCGCGATTGGACAGCCCCACCATGTCTCCGATGGGCGTGAGTAACACCCCATCCGGCAACAGACCGATCACCTCGGCCTCGAGCGACCATCCGCTGCGAGGATCCTGCAATAAGCATAGTTCTCCGACCCTGGCCTCCGGTAGGACGGCGTGCAGCAGCGTGCCCACGGCCCGCGTGATCCGGCCGCGGACAGCGCGTGTATCGATGTCCTTGGCGGAAGATCTTAAGGATGAGAGTGCGGCCTTTACAGTTCCTTCTGCGGCCGCGGCATGATGGGTTGGTCGTTGCACGGTCACGATTCAGCTTCCTCCACCAAGCCAAAGCCGAGGCGCAGCGCGCGCAGCTGCGCAGCAAGCCCAAGATCGACGTTGCCAAACTCGCTCCATAAGACGCATTGGTCCGCGCTCAGCGCCGGATCCGCCTCAATCCTGACCTTCGGCCGGCCCTCAAGTCCGTCATACTCCTTGAACTCACTGGCTAGTAGGTCGGCTTTCAGTGGGGATACGTGAAGGCAGACCTCCGTGCTTTTATATCTTTGCTCGAGGGCATGACGAACGCACTGGACCAGCATCTTGCCCGAGTCAAATGCGCCAAGCAGATCGCGAACGATCTCAAAGACCAGTTGCGGCAATTCCCGCTCCAGAACCGCCTTGCGTTGGGCCAGTTCACAAGTCGCCTGCGCAATCAGCCGGGCCATTTCCTCTGCGCCAGCCTTTGCACCCTCGGCGCGGCCCCGCGCACGTTCCCGCTCATAAGCCTGGCGTGCCCACCCTCGAACCCGCTGCAGATGCCGCTCGGCAGCGGCCAACGCCTGTACGGCATCGTGCCAGATCTCAAGCTGCGCAGCTGGGATCAGCGGTCCAAGAGCCCGAATCTTCGGCGCCGCGGGTGGTGAGAGGGCATCGGCCGTCATGCCCCAGCATCCTCAGTGCGCAAATGAGCCATGACGAGGGAAAGCAGCGGGCCTGCTGCGCTACGATGCTCGGCAGTTGAGCTCTCGGCGGCCGTCCCAACGGGCAAGCGTAGAAGCACGCGGATACGAGCAAGCGATGAAGTCTCTTCGAGCCAAGCGCCGAGACAAGCATGCCCGTCATATTCGATCTGTCGGGACAATTGCTGTGGATCGGCGGTCTCGGCCGTTGCGACGGCGCAGGATAAATGCCGGACTGCGAAAGCATGCGCCTCGGCACCGATCAACTCCACCAACACAGGCAGATCGTGCCTGGAGACCAGCTTGAGGATGGAGCGTGCATGCCAAATGCCGCCCGCGAGCAGCGCGGCCCGCCGCGGATCATGCCCCAGGAGAGCATCTTCGCTCCAGTCGGCGCAGCTCACCTCCCCCCTGCTGCCCAAAAGCAGTTCGGCGAGCCTTGGCTGTAGCCTGGCACTCTGCTGTAGCCGAGCCAAAGTGGAAGGCGAAAGCAGCGGGTCAAGAAGCCCGGCGAAGCGACCGGGATCGGCCGAGGCAGCAAGCTCGCGCAGCCGATCGGCTGCGAGCGTGAACGAGCGATTGGGTTTTGTGGCTGTGGTTGACATTGATGGCGGCATGAGCGTCCAGACTATGACGCATCAGCAATCATCTTGCCCGCCGCTTGGTCAGCAGACACACGCGAGCCCTTACCGAATACGCTCAGCTTACGCGATGATTTTCCAAACTGACGCATGCGCGGGCCCAGCAATACGCAAGCGACGATGCCGAATACCGCTCCGACGCCTCCTACAGCAAGCGCAAGTAACGGCGATGAGCCGGCTCTTGCTGACCGAGCCACAGGAACTCCCGGACCGGCAGACTGCTCGACTGGAGCGCGCTCGACCGGCACGAAGACAACGGCGACCTTGTCATAGGACAGCCCTTCAATGCTGTTTGCGACGAGCATCTTGATCTGCGGCAATAGAGCCGAAAGCCTCGCACTGGAGCCATGTCGAATGAAGACCGATGCCGAGGACGGGGTCGCATCTTGCCGCAACAAGTCGTTCTTCGGCAGAACCACGTGAACGCGTGCTGAAAGGACGCCATCTATATCGCTGATCGTGCGCGACAATTCTTCACTTAGAGCATAAACGTATCGTGCCCGCTCCTCAATCGGCGAGGCAACGAGGCCCGATCCCTTGAACACTTCGCCGAGATTCTTGAAGGATTGGCGCGGCAGCCCCTCAACATTGAGCAGGTCAATCGAATAAGCGAGCTGCTTTTCCTCGACCTGGATTGTGCTGGTTCCGTCCTTGGCGACAACACGGACAGCATCAACGCCCTTGCCAAGGAGAAGCGCCAGCATCTCATTAGCCTCGCGCTCCTGAATTTTGGTGTAGAGATCGGTCTTACAGCCGATCAGCGAGAGGAGAAGGGGCATAGCAAGAAACACGCGAAGCCGCCGCCACGATTGACGGCCGCCGCAGCTACCCCTCTTCGTATCGCCAGTCATCAGCTTACTCAGCCGGCCGATAGCAGCTTGTTTAGCGACGAGCTGACAGCGCTGGTGCCCTTGGAGACGAGGGAAACCTGAATAACGTCTTTGTAGACGTCTCGTAAATTCGTCATCATCGATTCGAAATCAGCTCCAACCGGCTTAACAGCCGCATGGGCACCGGCGTTATCCGCCGGCAAAAGTGGCTGCGCAGCCGGTCCAGGCTGCACCCCATGTACGGCAGCCGGCGCAATCGCCGGAGAAACGGCTCGAGCCTGGTAGATGCCGGAAAGGGTTTGGAGGATTCGGTCACCCGGCGGACTTGCCAGCACATTCGTGCGTTGGACCTCCAATATCGGCGGAGCCGCTGCGGGCGGGTTCGCGGGCGGGAAAGCAGACCCCTGATTGGGAGGTACTTGCGCCAGGTACTGCTCGAAACGCGCCTGCTCGCCAGCAGCTGCCGGAGAGCAGGCGCCGGAAAGACAACCGGCTGAATTGGGCGGGATCGGCGTTGCGCCTAACAACATGGAGTGCGTCATTGTGCTGGTATGATGACCTAGGCTTTAGCCGATGAACCGATCAAGTTCATAGGCTGCTGAGCTGACGAAAACCTGACGGAGATCAGGTTGACTTGGTCATCTAAAGATCACGTTTGGCTTCCAAGCTGCGACGAAACTCCAACTTCATGATGAGCGGAAGGCGTCAAGGAATGCTCGCGCGGTGCACGGTGGTACATATCTTAAAAAGAATTCTTTGTGCCGGCGTTCTCATCTGTGGCGGAATTTTGCACACGTCTGCTGCATCCCTTTCGCTGCCGCCCGCCCCTTATAGCTACACCGTTCTCGATCAGGATCTTGCTGCGGCGCTGCAAGAGTTCGGAAACAATCTCAATATCAGGGTCAATGTCAGCGCCGAGGTCAGGGGCCGGATTCGTGGACGGATGCCGGACCTGCCGCCACGAGAATTCCTTGACCGTTTGACTGCCCTGTACAATCTCCAGTGGTATTATGACGGACTTGTCCTTTACATCTCCGGCGCCCAAGAGGCGCAAAGCCGGCTCATTGTATTGAACCCAATCAGCTTCGATGCGCTCAAGTCCGCGCTCGAGGCGCTCAACATCTCGGATGAGCGCTATATCGTGAAACCGGCCCCGGGAGAGGGCCTCATCCTTGCTTCTGGCCCACCCAGATTTGTTGCGCTGGTGGACCAGACCCTTAAGGGCCTTGTGGCGGAAGCGCAGGCCCGGCGCAGTCCCGCCGCCGAGAGGTCCCAACACGAGTCGGTATTGATGTTGTTTCGCGGCTCCTCGAGCACGGTCTTACGGGACGGGCGGCCGGAAGCTTCTCCCGAAACGGCGCATCATGGAGGCGCTTTGCGCGAAGCCGGTCCAGGCCAGAAGTGATGGTCGAAGATGCAAGACCGCTCCGAGTGAAGTCGGTCCGTCCGGCGACCTATATTCATCCGATCGTCAGCTTTTCGAAAGCTAAAGCCCCCAGCATGAGCCTGCGAGGTCTTGACGGCTGCCTGCTTGTGGCAGCCCGATAGATGGATCAGAGACCGGATGCTCGAGGGAAATTGGGTAGCGCTGCCTTCACGCAGTGCGGGGCATTAAAGATCAATGCGGGCCTCCGCACGCGTGCTTCCAAGCTAGCTGAGGCTTCGCATAGCTCGATGCGCGTCATCAGTTGGAGGAGAAACAGTGGATTTCAATGCAGTCGCCCCGGCGAATACGAGCCCGGAGCCCGACACAGCACCGACAGCTACAGATGCAATTGAGTTCGAGCAGCAGCTCAACGGTTCAGAGGCTGCCGCTTCGGCGCAGGGAGTCGCCCATCCAGTGCTGCAGGGCGAGGGTTATTCACCCTATCTGGACGCGGGTCATCCCTACTCTCCATACTTGGATACTGGACACCTCTATCCGCCTTACCCAGATTTAGCGGATCCCGTTGGGCCAGACTCGGGTTGGCAGGATAATCTCTATGCCGCGCCTGCGGCCGTCGCTGCGCCAGAGCCGGACAACGGCCCGCAGCATCTCTCGCCGCAGGCCATAGCTCAGGCGATCGAGGAACATCCCGGCTTCGATCAAGATGTGATATGGCAGACTCTGGATGTCGGCCCATCGGAAGCCGAGCCACGGCCCGGTGAGCCTCAAGCGGGGACATCGCATGCAGGACCGTCGCGCACCGCCCCTTTTCAGGATGAGCCGCCGCACGCCGGCCCCTCCCATGCCCGGCCATTGCAGGCGGGACCGCCCCAACCTGGGTCGTCCGAAGCTCCACCAGAACTTTCCGGGTTCCGCATGCGGGACGGACATTTCGCCAAGGACTATTGGGTGTTTACGGGTCAAACAGCCACAGGCGCTCAGATCGACATGCTGGAGCGAAGCGGAGTGAAGCCGAGCAAGGACCACCCGGCAACAGTCTTCACCATGCTCGGCGTGCCTCATACCGCCGAATGGAGAGAGGAGAACTTCATTCGTCTCACGCCCTCGCGAGATCCGGCCCTTTGGCCTGAAGAGGGAGAGCAAGACCAACCTGAGGACGCGGAAGATCCGCCGTTCCGCTAACAGCTGCAGCCGAGCAGCGGCAGGGCCATCTCCGCGGGGCCGGCACCGGCCTTCCGGATGGTAGGACACGTGCCGAGAGGCCTTCCCAGCGGCTATTCCGCGGCCACGCTTCTGTTATCAGACCACTTCATAAGTGCCAGACCAACTCGCTCGAGGGCAACGGTCAAGTCGACGACCACGCGAGCCGGATGCATGAAATGGTTTTTCATATAGTTCGGTGAGACCAGAACGCCGGCGGAGAAAGGCATTGCTGCAAAAGCGCGTCTCGCGCGCGAGCTCTGCGAGTCACCCTGCGATTTAAAAGGGCCGCGAGACGATCCATGTCGTCGAGATGAAGGTAAGCGCGTTGCGGATCAGGATAGTCAGGGTATGACCGGCCCCCTGAGTACCTTCAACATACCGGTTGTTAGAACCAGCACAGTTCTTTGCCCACAAAACTCCAAAACACCGGACCACCTGAGATCACTGAGGGCACAAACGCGGCATCAATCCGGCCTCGCTCTTCGTCAGCTTCTTGCAAGCTGCCCCTGCTAGCACGATAGGAATAGGTCATCTCGCGGCAGCGCCGCTATCTGAGTTGTATGACATGGACACAGGCGCAGCCGATATCGCAGCAACGGCGCCAGACGCTGGCACAAACACCGATAACGCCGCGAACGGCGGCGACAACTCGCACGCAGCATTGTTGCAGCGGGCCTTCGAAAAAGCTCTAGTTGCCGTCGCTACCCAGGTCATAAGCGATACCCAGTCAGACATGGATGACGCTATGAGCGAGCTAGATGATGGCTGAAGGCCGGATTATCAGATGCGCACAGGGAGTATCTGCCGGACGGCAAGCCGAACCGAATACGATCGGGTGAAGCAGGCGGACTTGGCGACAGCAGCTCCGCTAGACCGTCTTAGGTGATCCTCCAGGCAGGCGGTGCGGTGCGGTCCGCGGGGCCTCGCAACTATCGGAAGACGCCGCAGCGACTTGCTCATGCCGCCGTGTCCCATATTCTTCGATGAGGGTTCATCAGGAACGCTCTTTAGCCAGGGCGACAGACGTTCCAAGCGAGCCCGAGCGCTCCCCGCCGATGAACTTCGTCAGCTAGCTATCCTCGATTGGATCTGCAGCCGCCCGCGAGACCGTGCGCTAGTCTAGAGAGATCCTCTGAGATTTTCCGTAACATAGGCAGACTTGGCGCTCGCTGCGCCCATATCTGCAGAACTCCGGGGACCGCTACCCCTCAGCATCGAGGCATGTTGCTGCTGCCTGATCCTGAGTTATGGGCGTATTTGTCGGTACGATTGGCGCCAAAGCTCAGACTGCCCCGATCGCGCTAGACTAAGAGCTAAGATCCTCATCGAGGCCGCCGCACCTAGTATCTTCATCTCCCTCACCGAACACGAAAAGCGGGCGCTAGCGCCCACTTCAGTGACTTATCCCATAAGCTGGAACCGCTGCGCAGTACCAGCCGGGCTTCAGGACAACTCAAGCATCCGACGTTGTGCCTGGATTCTCATTGCTGTCGATGATTTCCTGGTTCACCTGGCGTCCAGACCGGTCAACCCAGCCCGAGCCTGGTTGTTCATAAATCGTCTGGGCTCCGTCCGAAGTCAACTGATCAAGCGTACGGCCCGCATTCGACTGCGTCACCTTGAGATTATTCTTACCGTCAAAACGGTCTCCAAGCCCTTCGACGACCATGGCATTGTCGCCGTTAGTAATGGTCAGCTTCGAGGCCATCGTTTTGCCCTTGCCGATATCAACGGTGTCAACAGTAATCTTCGTGCCGTCGTCGAGCTGGAAAGTCATGTTCTTCTTGAAGTCAAAGTCGACCTTGCCGTCACCGTCGGCATCGACATGGGGATCGCCTTTAATCGAGGTGATTTTGCCTGTTTGCTTGTTCCGAATGAGCACTGTTCCGTCATTTTCGTCGACCGAGATCGAATACTTATCACCAAGCTTGATCTCAGCCTTGCCGTCCCTGACCTCATGTGACCACACTGGCGCCGGCTGAGAAGACTGCGTGGGCACCTGGGCAGCCGCAACAGGCACCATCGCAAGAGGCGGCGGCGGAGGAGGAACGAAGAAGACGGGGGCCGTAGAGGCAGGCGCTCCGCTTGCATACTGGTAGTTGCCCGGCCCGCGCCCCTGCTCGCCGTCGTCGATACTCGCCTGATTCACGGCGCGTCCGGCGCCATCGACCCATCCCTGTCCACTCTCATGGATCGTTTGGGCACCATCTGACGTCAACTCGTCAAGGGTCATCCCAGCGTTGGACTGCGTCACCCTCAGATTGTTTTTGCCATCCTTGTCGTCGCCGAGCCCCTCGACAACGATCGCGTTGTGGCCGTTCGTAATCGTAAGCTTTGAAGAGATGGCCTGGCCATTGCCGTAGTCGACATTATTGACAGTAATCTTCGTGCCGTCGTCGAGCTGAAACGTCATATCCTTCTTGAAATCGAAGTCATCCTTTCCGTCTCCGTCGGCATCAACGTGCGGGTCGCCATGAATAACCGTGACATGGCCGGTCTGGTTGTTGCGGACGGTCCACGTGCCATCCTTCTCATTGGCTGTAATCGTATACTTGTCCCCAAGGTTGATCGTGGCCTTGCCATCCTTAACCTCATGCGTCCACACCGGATCCACAGCAGGCTCGGCATTCTGATTCAGCTGGCTCATCAGCATGGTCGGAGGAGGAGGCGCCATCATGTACGCCTGCGTCGTAACGACCGCTGGCGTCACGACGACCGGAACGACACTCCCAACGGCCGAACCGACGAGGGCTGGTGAGGCTACCGGCAAGTACTGGTAGCTCGCCGGAGCATATTGCCCCAACATGGCGTTGAAGGCGGGAGGGACAACAGCGCCCTCCGGCGCCACTCCGTTCATCGAGTCGGGCGCGCCCACCACTGGCAGGCCGGCCACTGGAAGATACTGCATTTAGTTCACTCCTGTTGCATAGACGAAATCTGTAAAACTGCGAGCGTTACGCGCATAGTTACCTAAGATCCGCCGCTTCAGATCTGCTTGAGAGTGCCTGATTAGCTCATCCGAACGAACGACTAATCCCCTTGCCAGAACCGGCAGCCCTTTTGAGATCCTCTCGCCCCATCACCGTAACCGCACGAGCACATCACGCGCATTCAACTCACAGATACGGTAGCCCGAATACCTGTCGAAAAGCTGACGATGATCAGCGAGCCAAGCCGCACGCAATTTGGCATCGATCGGATTTCCGAAACGCATCCTTCGCTGAACGTATCGCAAGCTTTAATATTGCTCATGGCAAGACTCGTCTGGTACCAACGGTGCTCCCATGCCTTTGACGGCAAATGACGCGACGTTTGCCGGTTATCAGCCAATCATCTCATCCTCACCGCAATCAGCGCTCCCACCGGAGGTGCACATCATCTGCGAGGAGCGATCAACAGCTTGAACTCGCGCTGCAACCATTTTCCCAGGCATCAAGACTTCGCGAAAGGTGAGCTTCGCAAGCCGCCATCTTAGCCAAACGGGACAAGCGAGGGCTGAGATCCGCACGGCTCGATGACCTTATCCCGCTTGCGCGCTCCACCCTGCAAGCCACGCGCCTGCGCAGGCTCCGCCAGGTCAAATCATTCCTGAACGCACAGCTAAGCACGGCTCAACTCGCCTTCATCAAATCCAGCTATAGGCGCCGCTGGGAACGACAGGGCGATCCGATGATTGCGAGCAGGTGCAAGCCTGCCGCAAAATATCAGCCAACTCGCCTCAACGTGAGGTTCGTCAGCTTTTCGAAAGCTCGCGCCCCTAGCATGAGGCCGCTGAAGCTAGGCGAGCAGTCGTCTGCGCAACAAGACGAGCATAGGAGAACGCAATGATCGGAGAAATGATTGGAAGCGCCGCCGGCGGTTACCTTGGCGGCCCGGCCGGAGCGGCAATTGGTTCGGCACTCGGCGGGACCGTGGACAAGGTCTTTGACAAGGTGGTCCACACCTTGGTGCCCGACGAGGGTCACCGGGATAAGGCCGAAGACCACAAAGGCACCGGCGAAGAGACCGAGTTGCAACCCAAGCCCGAGACTGCCTGCAAGAGCCCGGAGCTGAACCTCGGGCTCAGCACGCTCGGCGGTACGCCCATGTTCCTTTCCATTCCTGCGATCGTTTCGCCGGCCCGCATCTCGTAACAAATCAGAACCAGGGTTATCCTAAAAGAAAGGTAAATAGACATGGCGGTTGACAATGTTGGCGGAAATGGCGGCGCTGCTGGTGTTCAGCAAAGCGGCGATTCGGGTTTCCAGAACCAGATGGCTGAATTCGAGCGTGTGAGCCAGAAGGTTCAGGCCCAGGCCGTGGCAATGCGCAGAATTACGACCGAACTCTCGTCCGAGAAAAAGGTCGCCGACGAGCGCGTCCAGTAATTCTGCAAGACGGGTGGCTCACCGAGTTGCTACCGTCGCCGCGCCGTGAATGACGAACTCTGGATGAGCCGTACGGCACTGCCGTACGGCTTCTCTCGTTATTCAGGAGATTATCGTGAACGACTCTATTTCGCTCGAGTTCGAGGTGCTTTCGGGGCTCTATACCGGGCTCAAAGGAAAGACGGCGGGCGGCGAGAGCATTGTAGGCAGCGGCCTCGATGCCGACATGATCTTCGTTGAACAAGGCCTCGAGCTGCATCACCTCCGCATCATCGCGCTGAGCGATTCGATCGAGGTCGAAGCGCTCGCTGCCAAAATCAGCATTGACGGTCACGCTAGCGTTGCTGCAGGTGAGCGCGTCAGAGTGCCGCTTCCCGCGATCATTCATGCCGGCGCGATGTCCATCCGCTGGTCGGCAGAGGATTTCCAGCCAATTGCTTCGAGCAAGAGATCTCGCAACTCGATCGTGGCACTCAGCCTGATCTTGCTCAGCTCTGTCGCGATCGGCACCGTCTCAATCATCTTTGCCCCCGGCGACAGAGTGGTGGCGCCAAGCACCGAATCATCGCGCGCGGTCGAAATTGCCGCTAAACCAACCGTCGAACATTTTGACGCAAGAGCTGCTAATGACATGGCCGCATCACTGCGCCAACAGATCGAACGAGAGGGCCTTCTTGACGTCAAGATCGGGCACGGTCCCGGCGTCGTGACCGCGGAAGGAACGATTGCGCCGGACCTCGTCGCGAAATGGAAAGAAATCCAGCAATGGTTCGATCGTCAAACCAACGGTATCCCGACCCTTGTGAATGCTGTCACGGTGAAAGAGGAAAAGATGCCGTCTTCGATTGCTGTCCAAGCGGTCTGGCGCGGAAGCGACCCTTATCTGCTTATTGCCGGGCAGAAGTATTTCGTCGGCGCGCTCTTAAGTAATGGATGGACCGTTGACCGAATCGAGGATGGACGAGTTCTGCTCAGCCGCAACGGCCGATCTGCCGCGTTGCCATATTAAGGTCTCTACCCTGCAAGAACAAAGGAGAAGGCCATGGCTAGGCTGCCCCAGCACTCTATAGGGCCCGGCACCTCATCGCAGGGGTTAGATGCGGGCCAGCACGCACCGGTCATCGGCTCGCCTCCCTCGCGAGGTGATAAGCTCGAAGTCGGAGGCGTCCATGCGGATAGCGGCGCGAAGCGGGCGTCGTGGCAAGATGCGGCTTCGCAGGATCTGCCAATTGATGGCGCGACCGAAGCGTCGCTCGGGGTCGATGCCGTCGGCGCCATCTCGCGCGTCACTTTATTCGAAAGCGAAGCAGGAGCGAATGAGGTAGATCCACGCGCGATATTGGCTTCGCTGTATGGTCCTAATCTGTCCCGCGGACTACTCTCCTTCGTTGTTCCGCGCCTTCGTCATCCCGACGTACTGCGCGCTGACAAGCATAGTGTTCTTCTGGAACGCTTGACGCGAACATTGGAGGCGACGTCGGAAGACGAGACGGCGCGAGAGTGTTTGGGAATCCTGCAGCAGGAGCTGCAGCGATTATTGATGCTCCGACAAAATCAAAACAGCTTAGTCAAGGGGTAGCCATGGCCGATCCTGATGGATTGCAGCATGTCGCCGTTCCCCTGACTCCAGAAGTCTCCAAATCCGGCGATATTCTGTCGATCTCCGGGCCGGAGCGCGACCTGCTTTGCGCACTCTCATATGTCCATCTCGCGTGCGGGCAGAGCGCACACAGCCTGGCTCTGTTGCGAATTGCAGCTCGCGAGCATTCCAACGACGTCGGTCTACTGCGCATTCTAGCCTACACTCTCATCGCCGAGGGCCTCGGCGAGGAAGCACTCCATGTGCTGGACCGGCTGGACGCACTTGATACGCAACCTTCTTCCCGCATACCGATGACGCTGTTGCGCAGTCACGCACTGCGGCACGCTGGCCGCATGGCCGAGGCTCGCGAGGTCTTCCAGACCTATGTGTCATTGCGCGCGAGTATAGCCCTCATCCGAAAGCAATAGGGATCTATCATGGCCAACACCTTGCGTGACTTCGTCGTGCGCGCTCCGGCCCACCCGGATTTCATGGTTGCCTTGATGCTGCTTCTGGCGATCGGCATGATGATCATGCCAATCCCAGTCATCGTGATCGACATGCTGATCGGCTTCAATCTTGGCTTTGCCATATTGCTGCTGATGGTTGCCCTCTATCTCAGCACACCGCTTGATTTCTCGTCCTTGCCGGGCGTCATCCTGATCTCCACCGTATTTCGGCTGGCGCTGACGATTGCAACAACACGGCTGATCCTCGCCGAAGGCGACGCGGGCAGCATCATTCACACCTTCGGCGACTTCGTCATTTCAGGGAATATTGCGGTCGGAATCGTCATATTCTTGATCGTGACCATGGTCCAATTCATGGTTCTTGCCAAGGGTGCCGAACGCGTCGCAGAGGTGTCGGCGCGCTTCACGCTTGATGCCCTACCAGGCAAGCAGATGGCGATCGATGCGGAGCTACGCAACAGCCACATCGATCAACACGAAGCACGCCGCCGACGTGCCGCCTTAGAACAAGAGAGTCAACTTCATGGCGCTATGGATGGTGCCATGAAGTTCGTTAAGGGAGACGCGATCGCCGGGCTGATCGTGATCTGCATCAATATGCTGGGCGGAATAAGCATCGGCCTGCTCTCCAAAGGCATGTCGCTCGATGAAGCGCTGCATCAATATACTCTTTTGACGATTGGTGATGCGCTCATTTCGCAGATTCCGGCGCTGCTGCTGTCAATTACCGCCGCGACCATTGTCACGCGCGTCAACGGACCTTCCAAACTCAAACTCGGCGCCGATATCGTTCACCAACTTACCGCAAGTACGCAGGCACTTAGGCTAGCCGCCTGCGTCTTGGTATTCATGGGGCTCGTTCCTGGCTTTCCTTTGCCCCCGTTTGTCGTGCTCGCCGTCCTGTTCGCTGCCGCAAGCTACGTCAAGGTCGGCCCCAAAGACGATAAGCCTGCCGCCAAAATGGGAGTAAGCACCGGGGCATCGGCGCCGGCTCCTGCAGCGGTCCAAAAGCAGACCGCACATGCGGAAGCCCTTCCGATCGCGTTGTTCCTTGCACCAAACCTGACGGATTCGATCGACAAAGACGAGCTGGAAGAGAGTATTTCGCGTGTTTCAAGGCTCGTGTCGGCGGACCTTGGCATCACCATTCCGCGGATCCCTGCCCAGATCGGCGAGAGCTTGTCCTCGTCGCAGTTCAGGGTCGATGTCGATAGTGTGCCAGTTGAGCGCGATGTGATCAATCCCGGGCACTTGGCACTCAATGACGATGTGGCGAACATCGAATTGTGCGGCGTCCCCTTTCAGCGAGACCCTGAAACGAACCGGGTCTGGATCGAAGAACGGCATGCAGCGGCTCTCAAGGCTGCCGGAATCGGATATCATCGGCTAAGCGAAGTTCTTGCCTTACGTCTCCATTCCACATTGACACGCTTTGCACAGCGCCTGGTCGGCATTCAGGAAACCCGCCAATTGCTCGCCCGGATGGAGCAGGAATATCCTGATCTGGTGAAAGAGGTGCTGCGTACGGCCACCGTCCCTCGGATCGCTGAGGTCCTGCGTCGCTTGCTCGACGAGGGCATTCCAATCCGCAATACCCGCTTGCTATTGGAGGCACTGGCAGAATGGAGCGAGCGCGAGCAAAACGCCGTCCTGCTCACCGAATATGTTCGTGCTACCCTAAAACGCCAAATCTGCTTCCGGTATGCTAATGCCCATCGCGTCGTGGTTGCCTTTATCATCGAGCGAGAGAGCGAGGAAATCATCCGCGGCGCAGTACGGGAAACGGCCGTAGGCCCATATCTCGTCTTGGATGAATGGCAGAGCGAAAAGCTGCTTGCACAATTTCGTCAAATCCATGCGACCATCGCGCAAAGTAAGGGCCAGCCTGTCGTCCTCGGTTCGATGGATATCCGGCGTTTCGTGCGCGGTTTTCTCACGCGCAACGGGATCGACTTGCCTGTTCTGTCCTATCAAGATCTCGCCGCGGACTTCACGGTCCAGCCGATCGGATCCGTCAAGCTTCCAAAGGCGCCTTCCTCAGGAGGGCACTTAACAGCTGCAAGCTAAGAGTGCGCAGCACTACCTCGTGAGTAGCCGATGAAATCTAACCACACCAGCTGCCGCTATTTTTGCTCCGCCAGTCCAAGGCTGCGGCCGGCTCTGCTTGCGATGCTGACTGTTATGCTGCTCACTGGTTGCGCTACCGCAGACAAATACGGCCTTTCACCGCAGCAGACGTCCGCATCAGACCTCGCAGACAGCAAAGAGATCGACCCCGCCGCGCGCGAGCGCATTTCGCATGCGCTCGGCCGAGATGCTGATGAAGGGGCTTTGCGCGACGCATTGAAGCAACAGCCGAACAACATTGATGCGGCTATTCCTCTTGCGCGAGCCCTGCTGGCACGCAACCGTCCGAATGATGCGCTCGAGGTGCTCGACGGCGTGCTATTGGCAGCCCCTGGCGACCTGCGCGCATTGAATGCCAAAGCAGTTGTTCTCGATCACGAGGGCCGGCACCAGGAAGCCCAAGCGCTATACCGCCAAGCTCTCGCGGCGGAACCTGCAAACCCGATGCTGCGCAACAATTTTGGACTGTCCCTCGCCCTTCAAGGCAAGATGGACGCCGGCGATGCCAGCGCAGCACCGCAGGGGGGCAGCCGGACAACATTGGCTCGTTCAAGATAGGGAATCAAGAGCGGGCGGGAATAGCGAAGCGCGATGCTTAGCTGTCAGCTTGCCGACAGCTCGGCTTACTATGAGCGCGGAAACTCCAATCGGCGCGGCCTCCGCCGACATAAACAGGACGTGTTATGTTTCAAAACACTAAAGCTCTATCTAACAGCGAACGTTCGTCCGAGCTCGATGAAATAGGAACGAGCTCGGATGATGACTCCTACACCGACAGCCAAAGATTCTCGGATGTGTTCTCTGCTCTGAATTTGGCGCCATCGAGCTCCTCCTTTGATACAGCTTTGGCAGCAGTCCCGCCATACTCGCTGGTTGACGAGCGGCCGGTGGTTGAGATCTCACAATCTTCGTTTGAGAATAAGCTGGCAGATTTTTATGGAGGAGACATAGAGGATATTGCTGCCAATCCGCAGCGATACTCGCGCTGGGTGTCCGAAAAGGCTCAACGCACAGCGGACACTGCATTTCGCTTCGGCATGAAGTCTATTTCGGAGAAAGCGCGGTTTTTCAGCTATCAGCTTGGGAACAAAAGCGTCGGGCTTCTGAGAACGGAACCTGGAGGCGACATGAGTGAGCTGTTCAAGGGCAACAATGATTGGCGCAATCAATTTCCAGGGCGAGATGAAATCACCTCAACGATAGCTTTCCGGGTTACTCATCCGCTCGTCGAGAACGCTGGCGATATCTTGCTTGAACATCAGCTCCAGATCGACGGAAACAAACCGCTCGTTCTCTCCCACTCTTCCAATCCGGAAGCGAAAGCCCGCGCAGCAGCGTTGGGCTTTGTTGAGGTTAGTGACTCGATGATGGTGCTAGACCCCACCAAGCACGATGACAAATGGAAGAACGAAGGCGGCAATTGGCAGCGGGCGGGTAAACCGCCTTTGTATCTTGCCGCGACTGACGAGAACGGCGGCAATGCCAAGTATACCGAGAGTGTAGCAAAGCCCGCGAACGATCCGTATGATGATGAATATGACTTTATGTAGAGCCTACAGGCATCACACGAAGAGCAATTGGCCGGATCGGCTGAGGCAAGATCAGGCTTCATCTCGTTTCCTGCTGCATGTACTCTTGAGCACCGACGTCTTTTCCGCACCCGCAGGGGTGATTGAACTGTACGGTGGGTCCTCTCGTCTGGCGGAATCAAGCCGGACGGGCAGCAGATCGATTATCTCTCGAACTCCGCAGTCTCGTGTTTCCTCCTGATCTGCAGCTTGCCCAGCTAAGGGCCTCCTCGGATCAGCCGAAATGACGCGGTCTATAGGCACTGCGAAGCTACAGCGCGATGGCGGCGCATGATCTCCATGACAGCCAGACCGGCGATGTGAGGATCTCCTCCTCAGCCTTCCCGGGTAAGAACTTGCTCGAAAACAGTTTTCAGCCCTTTAGCCGCCGGAGCGGACGGCATGATTGGTTGGCAGGCTCTTGGCGGCATGAACGTCCTCCGGGAGGAACACATCCTCATCAAACCCGCTCGGCACTGCTACATCCACGCCCTTCTGGCATCTTGTCGTTCGAATAAGAGAGGAGAAATAGCGAAGTAGTTAAAATGAGCCAGCAGGCTCGGGATGGCAACCGCAGTCACATGAGCGCGATCTGGGGGTGCCCTTGGTGGCCTTAATCTGAGTGACTTGTTGGCAAGTGATTTGAGGACGGTGAGCGGTGCTGCTCGGCTTCCCTTTGCCTTCACAAACCGCGACGGCACGCAAGTGTGACTTCCTCTGTCTCATCGAAGTTATCGCTGAGCAGTTGTTTACCTCGCGGGTCAACAACCGATGGGCTTAGCGGCACATCTTCTCAATCGCGCCCCCCCGCGCCACCTGATCGGCGCGGCCGATAACCTACGCTGTTGTCGCACGTTCATCCTGGACTACTTCGGCCCAGTGTACTCGGAGGAGCTGCTCGCTGGCAGAAATATCGTCAAGCCGCCCATCGTGCAGAGCGAGATGTGTGACGGCAAGCTGCCGAGTGTTGTGCCAGCGTATATATCGCGCTTGATTTGCCCCCAAGTCTCCACGAGACGCCAAGTTCTCCTGAGACGTTGTGCGCAAGGTTGTGTTCACGACATGTCGGCCGTTACATTTGGCCACGATGCAGCTCGCGGTCACCGCCAGGACGAGCTACCACTCTGCCGCGCTCGATCCATCGCTATTCGAGATTTCCGTCATACCAAAGCCTGGCGCCAACCTCAGCCCGATCGAGCGCTGCATCGACGAGGTAATCGCCGGCATTGCCCATAATCCCGCGAGTGCCGAAGATTTCCAGCGGGCGAAGACGCGGCTAATCGCGCAAGTCGCCTACGCCCAAGACAGTCAGGAACTGCTCGCTCACTGGTATGGCCGCGCCCTGACGACGGGACTATGCATCGAGGATGTACAACGCTGGCCGGACGACATCCGAGCGGTCGGCGCACCGCAGGTGCATGAGGCGACGCGGAAATGGCTCGACAAGAGACGAAAGGTTACCGGCTATCTCGTCAAAGAGTCTACCCCGCAACACTGGGAGACGCTCTAGTGATCCATGCTTGCACTCGACGCGGGATCCTCCTTGGAGGAACCTCCCTCTCCATGGCGATGCTCGCTTCGTCAAATTCGCATCCCGCACCACGATCACGGGACCGGACCAGGATCAAGCGTTTGATTTCGTCTTGCGGCATAGAAGCCTGATTCGTGCAGGACTCCACTGTCCCATTGATCTCGATGGAATATGCCTTCACCGGCGGCGCGACTCAGGATCCCGCTCAAAGACCTGGCGTAGCCCACATGGTTTCTGGGCTGCTCAAGGAAGGTTCCGGCGAACTTGACTTCAAGACCTTTCATCAGCGGCTGGATCGCGATGCCATTGAGCTGCGTTTTCACGTGACCCATGATCACTTCCGCGGTGCCTTTCGCACGATCAAGGACAGCGCGGAGGAGGCCTTCGAGCTTTTACGGATCGCGTTAACCGCGCCGCGTTTTGAGGCGGCCGACGTCGAACGGAACCGTGCCGCTGTGCTTGCGCGCCTTCGGCACGACTCAACCGATCCTTCGTCGCTGGCTCGCCGCAAGTTCCTCGAAGTCGCTTTTGGGGATCATCCCTATGCTCGCCCAGTCGATGGCTACTTGGAAAGCGTGCCGAAGATAAAGGCCGAGGATCTCAAGGGTTATGTCCGGCGCGTCATTGCAAAAGACACGCTCAAATCGCGGTGGTCGGGCGGGGCCGATTCAGAGGCCGTCTGCAAGCTGCTCGATAAGACCTTTGGCGGCCTGCCGAGCAACGCGGAAGCGATGCCGGTCGACATCGCAGCAAAGCCGCCGCAGCGGGTCTTTATTCAGCTCGATGTGCCGCAAACAGTTGTGACTTTTGGCGGTCCAGCCGTCCGTCGCAGCGAGCGGGATTTCATGTCCGCCTTCGTCAACCACATTCTCGGCGGCAGCGGCCTGACGTCACGCCTGTTCCGCGAAGTCCGCGAGATGCGCGGACTTGCTTATTCAGTCGGTGAGCAGCTTGTCTGGCTGGATCATTCAGCCATGTTTCTCGGTACCAGCGGCACCTGCGCCGATCGGGCCGGCGAAACGGTTGAAGAAGAGAAGCAGGTCCGACAGATCGCCGGGGAAGGACCGACTCAGCAGGAGCTTGAGGACGCAAAGTCCTACCTGAAGGGCTCGCAACTGGTAGCTCTCAACACGTCATAAAGATGGCGCGAACGCTGCTGCAGCATCAGCTTGACAAGTTGCCTATCGACTATCTCGAAAACCAGAATGCCGTCGTCGATGCGGTGACGCTGGAGGAGCCAAGAGAGCAGCGCAGCGGCTGTGGGTCGGGGCCTGCTCACAATTATCGTCGGCCGCGCCCCAAAGGACGCAGGGCAGGCGGCCATTGTGCCGTCCGGGACTACACCCCCGCCGGGCGCCGATCAGCTAGACGCCGGCCCGACGACGCCGCCCAATTTATTTTCTAGCAGCCCATGTCCTTAGCTCTCGCGCGCAGAGGGCCTTTAGCCACTCAACTTTAGCTTGTGGAGATATTCCTCAGCATGTCAAAAAGACGGCGATCTGATCCAGTAGACCTTTGAGGTCTGCGAAGCCATAGCCGGACCGCTAGCATCGCGCTGATTCGCGCTTTCATCGAGCTCGCAATCTGACGCTACGTAAGACTCGGTCTTCCATTAAAATTAGATAGCCGCAGCGACAGCATCCATAGCTAACCTACGGCACAACGATCACCTGGGCAGACTTTGATTCTTGCCCGGCATATTCCAGCTGCACACAAACCTCACGTAAATCACCAGTACAAGTGATTACTCCCATTCCCGGAGCTGCATCATCACGCGACGTTACTCGCTAGATGTTGAAAACGTTTATCAGTTGCAGAGCTCTCGCATCGGCGGTTCATTGCCCCTTCTTTCCGCCATGTTCGCACCCAAAGCAGAGACACGCCGATAGCGCAATTTGCGCGTGGCAATAAGAGCTCAGGAGATGTTTCTATGGTGAAGCCAGTGGTAATTGTGGTCGGTGCGGACAAGGGAGGAGTCGGCAAGACGACCGTATCACGAACGCTACTGGACTACTTTAGCGTCAATAACGTGCAAACACGCGCGTTCGACACAGAGTCGCCCCGGGGAACGCTGAAGCGCTTTTACCCCGGGATCACTGAGATCGTCGACATGACTGCGACGGCGGACCAGATGAAGATCTTCGATACCTTGAACTCAGGGCTGTCCGTCACTGTCATCGATGCTCGCGCAGGCCTACTGTCCTCTGCGCTGTCTTCCTTGCGCGACATCGGCTTTCTGGACTCGGCGCGGTCTGGCCAGATCACATTTGCCGTGTTCCACATCCTGGGATCATCCATCGCGTCGCTAGACGAGATCGAGGAAACCGCGACTTTCATGAGCGGTGCAAAGTACTACCTGGTCAAGAACTTCATCAACGACACTCAATTCTTCCAGTGGGATCAAGCCACTTATAATTCCTATTTTCATCGCATCAAACATGCGACTGAGTTGACTATCCCGAAGCTTAACGAAATGGCGTATGAGCAGGTGGAAGTCGCGTCCGTCCCATTCATAGACTTCGTAGCGAACAAGGGACGGAATGATGAACCTGCGAACAACTCCTTCGTGCTGCGCGGCTATGTGCGGCACTGGTTGGCAAATGTCTGGAGCGAATTTGATCGCATCAACTTGACGGAATTGGCCGGGGCCAAGTCCGCCACCCGGGCCGGCGAGAAGTAGCCGTATATCCGGCGAGCTCGGGCCCACGCACGAAACGAAATTGATCTGCTGGCTATGTTAGCGACCCCCATCTACATCATCTGCTCACCTAGCCCGCAGGTCGGTAAAACCCTCATCGCTCGGACCATGAGCGAGTTCTTGCTGCTGAAAGACGGCATAGCGCTGTCGTTTGACGTCAACTTGAAAGAGCCGTCATTGCTCGACTACCTGCCCAACATCACCGAGACCGCGGATGTGATCGACACTTACGGCAAGATGCAGCTGATGGACCCTCTTATCGTTCACGATCGTGTACCCAAAGTAATCGACCTGGGCTTTCACGCCTTCGACGAATTCTTCAAGATGTGCGAGGAGATTGGCTTCGTGAAGGAGACGGCGCGCTGCTGTGTCACCCCTGTCGTACTCTTCGTCGCGGGCGCAGATCGCATCTCCTTTCGCGGTTACGAGATGCTGCGGCGGCGGATTCCCCCGGCTTCGCTGGTCATCATCCACAATGAATTCGCGCTGCGCGGCGGATTACCTGAAGCGATGGACGGCGATCGGGTGATTCGAATTTCCGCACTTCCGCTGTTCCTTAAGAGATATATAGATCGGCTTGGCTTTTCCTTCACTGGGTATCTGCGCAACGAGAAGGACTGGTCCACCGAGCTGCATCAATGGATCCGGCGGAATTACAGCATGTTTCGCGATCTGGATTCGAGTGTGACGCTGCGAAGGTGGGATCGGCCGCGGGGGACGGACATCGGTAGCCTACGTTGCACAAAGGCGACTTAGAGATTGGTCTGATCCCCCATCTATTTGTCTGGCCTATGAGAGGCCGTTGAACGCTGAGTTCAACGGCGCCCGCAACGTGAACGCATCAATTGTGTTATGCTAATCTTCTCTTAAATGTCCATCCTATACCGTGATCGTCCGCACGGACGCACGGGCGCAGTTAACAGAGCTCATTCGACAATGGCTCATGCAGACTGTCCGTCATGCAGGCAGTCCGTCCCGGAAGGCGTCGATCAAATTTCTGACTTTGTGGGCGGCGAGGCGGGTCGACGGGCCTTTCTTCGGAGGTGCGCTCATAGCTGGAGTCCGAGCCTCCCGAGGACCTTATGCATGAGCGCGCTTTTGATCTCGCGGGCAATCTCGTTTCGTATCTGGGCGCCGAGGACCCGCTCGGCATCGGCATCGCCTGTCAGACCATGCTCAGCCAGTCGCTCATCCAAGCGCGTTTCAAACTGTACGCCCATGGCGTCGACGAGCCGCTCCTGCATTCAGCATAGACTTGGGGTGCGATGCGCCTCACCGCGCTTTCCCATGGTTGCCAGCGCGCCGCCAAATAGTCCGGAAATTCCGCCGCTTCCTGGTCCCGCACTGATGCCTCGGCCCTGGCACATCCTCCTGGGTCACACGAGAGACGTTCATGAAGCGCATGTCAGGAGCGATGTGCCTCAGCTCCAGC
Organism: Bradyrhizobium sp. CCBAU 45384; assembly: GCF_028128665.1. Classification (NCBI taxonomy): domain Bacteria; kingdom Pseudomonadati; phylum Pseudomonadota; class Alphaproteobacteria; order Hyphomicrobiales; family Nitrobacteraceae; genus Bradyrhizobium; species Bradyrhizobium sp. CCBAU 45384. The sequence goes on along the minus strand of NZ_LBIZ01000109.1, from coordinate 107,470 downwards.
GCGTCCCGCAGCTGGGTCTGGTAGGCAAGGTAGACCTCGATCTCATCGACGTCTGCGCCGGGATCGGCACGACGTAGCGAGTTGACCCTCTCGCGCGCGATCCCATCAAGCGCTTCCAAGCGAAACATGACGCGGCCGTTCTGGAGCAACTCCCCCAGTCGTCCGTCATAGACGCCGTCCTCGACATCAGCGTTCAGGCGTGCAGTTTGCATGCTGTTCCAGACCAATGTAGTGCGATCTTCGCAGCTCGCGTTCGCTCCCGAAGCCAACTCGAAATACTGCTCGCGCAAACGCGGCCTGACGGCTGCCTGCCGCAGATCTTCGGCAACCGCCTGACGGAACGTCTCGTGACGGTAGTTCACGGTGCCCCGGAGCCTGTCAAGGAAGCGTGCATAATCCGCGCCCCCCGGCTCATGGGCGAAGTGTTGCCAAGCGGCCACGACCGTGGGCTCGCCCTCGAGCCAGTCCCCGGCAACCTCGTGCATGGACCGCGCCGCAACCTCCAACGCTCCATGCGTGGTGGAGAAGAAAACCTGAGGGCCGGCATAGTGTCCGGCGTGCATCGCTGTGTCCAGGCCGACCTGCACCCAATCGGCGGGCCGATTATTCTCCGCATTAATGCTCGACTCTCGGCTTAGGCGCGTCAGCAGGGTCTCGGGCACGCTGGTCAGCTGATTGTTGCTGGCGCCGAGCCAAAACAGCTGGTGCGGGACGGTCGCAGGCAGGTTGGTCAGGCGGTTGTGGCTGGCGCTAAGCCATTCGAGCCCGGCCGGAAGAGGCTCGGGCAGCTCCGTCAACTGATTGTACTCGACGTTCAGATACTCGAGCCCCGCCGGAAGCCGGGGGAGGTGGGTCAGGCGGTTACCGCTGGCGTCCAACTCCTGAAGCGTTGCTGGAAGGTGCTCGGGCAGGCTTGCCAGCTGATTGTTGTCGACATTCAGGCGGCGCACGCCAGCTAGAATGGGCGCAGACAACGCAGTCAGGGACAGAGACGACAAACCTAGCGGCTCATCGAGATCACCCGTGCCCCGCCAAGCCCTCGTTCGACTTACCGCCTGTTGCCGATCCTCATGTTGCCCCTGCCCGTCTTCGGCAGCCCAGTCGGCCAGCACCTCCTACTGCCAGGCAGCCGCCTCAGCAGCGGACGCCTGCAGGTCCCTCAAGGCCTCTCCCCACTGCGACGCGGTCGGAGAGCCCGGTTGGGAGCTTTCGGAATCGGAAGTTGCGGAAGGAGTACCTGCGCCGAGCTGTTCTGCGTTCATCGATATGGTTCTTCGTTAGCATAATGGAGCGAACGCGCCGGGTCAGCGCATCTTAGAACTGGTAGTCCCCCACTATCGCTGACACTCCACCGGCCGACCGAAACGAGGCGTGATCCCACAATCAGGCTGTCCCGCACGACCGGCGCGAGTACGCTTCTGCAAGCGCGCCCCCCCGAGCAACTGCAGGCAGTGCAGCGAGCCAGGCGACATCTCGCCCGTGGATGGCTGATATCGGAGCCCACCCCGGTCTCGCCTGCGAGATCTGAGCCCTTTGAGCCGAGCCTGCGAGCGAGTAGCGATGTTCATCATATGGAAGCTAGCTGTCGATAAACTGACGGACACCGGAGCAACGAAAAGACTGCATCGATTTCTCAACGTTAAGTTCGGCCCTGCGCAGACGAATAAACTCGAGCTAGACCGACTGGTGCCGGGTGCAGACACGACGGCAGCGGCGCCCTTACGCCGGCTTTGCTGTGGCTTGGGGCGAGCTAGCCCCACTGTCACTCTCCGCCTGGCTCAAGACCTAGTCCTTCTGATTTTTGTTCATTCTGTAGTTTTTGGCAATGCCATCGGCAATTACGAATGCCCGTAGCAGCGCGGATCTATTTAACTACTCTCCGGCCACACCAATCCTGTGGAGCGCTGGAATTGTGCAGGACACACGATCGCGGCGCCGTGAAAACGCGAGGATCTACCCCAATTCATCGTCACACGAGCAGTGTAGGGTGATATTGATTGGCTAAGAGTTGCTACATCGAACTGCTCGCCGCGTCGCGGAAGAACGGCGCAGGAAGTCGCAAGTCCTAGACTCAACTAATCGGCAGGAATGCAAAGCCGAGGGACGGCCGCTCGACGACGATCGCCATGCTTGATACTTCAGGGACGAACATCTGTGATGACTTCGATTGATGATACACTAAGTGAGATCAGATGGCTGCGAGACGAAATCTGGCGCTGCCGTCGGTTGCTTAATGCTGGTCTTCCTGGCGCGGAGCGCAAGCTCGTTGAGAAGCGTCTACTTGAACAGCTTTCTGCCTTTGAAGGGCTCTTGTCGACGGCGTTTCCATTGGCCTTGGGGTCCAAAGTGTATTCTGTCGATAGCACCACGATCGGGCGAAGCGATTCCTCTGAAGCGGTCATCAAGAACGCCGCGATGGAATCGTTACCTTCGGCAAGTCGATCAGCGGCAAACAAACGAGTTTCCTAGCTCAATCTGTTGCCCTGAGGCCGGCGGTCCAGCCGAAGGTAATTCCAAGCTAAGAAATGTAAGAAAACCGTTATGATCTTCTACCTGTCACAACCGACTTCGCCGCCTCCCTAAACCTAGTCGCCGGCCACGACACCATAGATTGGCGAGTAGTACAGAATTCCTGCATATGTCCGGCCCATTATCTCTACGGCTGTCGCAGAGTGTCCGTCGGACACTTACAGCGAACCGATAGCCTTCTGACGAATGCCTCGAAGTCGCCGAATGCTGCAGCGCTAAATAAAGCACAAATGCTGCAGGACGAAATCGAAATTCGGGGCGCACTACCACCTCGTAACACGAGTGGGCGCACTGTCTATCGCTGATCGAGGCCGAGCGATTCACGGATCAATCCTCAGATAGTTGATCTGTACCTCGGCAGGTTGATGCCCCAGCCCGATCGCCTTTCAGCCACCACGCTGGCCGAACCCCAGCGCCAGTCAGTCCGAACATCTCACTATCGTCCGAGTTCGCAAATGCGGCCCTCACTCTCGATGAAGGCCTACGGGACGCCTGTTCAGAGATTCTCTCGGTCCGTCGTTTCCGTCCGCGGCGGTTGGCACCATGCGTCGGCATTCGCGGCGCAAATTTTTGAAATTATCCTTAAGACAAAAAAAAGCCACGTCAACATCGCTACGGCCTGTAAAGCGGTCACAGAAGCGGATCAGGTCTGGTTTGCACGACGCCAAGACGTCCTCGGCGCGACGATCTCGCGCGCGAGCGTGTGCTGTGAACCACGTCGCTGCGATCGCGATCGCAGCGAGGGCGGCCGCGCAGCGATGCGCGTTGCAAGTCCAGCCCATTCGTCGTCCCTGATTCAACACACCTCTCTTAATCCGCATATGCTTCACTACTTTTCTTGCCCGGCGAGGGGATACGTTTACCGGATTGGAGCGCCTCGGCAGCCACTGGCTCGCTGTCCCGGGCCGACGCAATGATTAGGGGGCCCGAATCATCGTCCCGCAGTTCGCAACACTCATTCCGAAGACCGGGATGCAACAGGGACCGGCCGTTTAGCGCATGTGTGCCGATGTTAGCTCCCGATACGGCGTTTTGCTTCGCAATGCCTACAACCTGACGCTACGGTCGATTCAAGCACTTTAAACGCGCAAGCATCATGCCGTCTGCGAGAGGCATCGTATCATCTTCGGGTGCCATCTCGTAGCTCCTACATGTGCGGTTAGTGACGCGAACGTCCAAAGTCTTACAATAAGATGCAGCAATTTAAGACGCTGGGCGGACACCGATACAAAGCCTGCCCTGCCACTAGTCGGCCAGATATTCGTTGAAACGGCACACGGATTGCTGGGCGAGGATCAGCCAGTTGCCGCGAAGGAAGCGGTGGCGGCGGACCGGGGTTCCAATGAGGCTTATTCGATTCATCCTGATTGATCTGGCTTTGATGCTGCTCGCACCTGAGAATGCAAAGGCCACGATTATGGGGACCTGGGCAAACTTCAAATCGGCTCGCGAAAATCTGAGATGCTTGAGGTCGATTTCCGTCCCGAAGCCGGTATTCAGCCTTGACGTGATCCGACATCTTTGCCGGCACACGTCTCAAGCCGCGCCATTCGAACATTCAGCAGAAGCTCTCGGCCCGCCAAGGAGACTGACAACCTCGCGCGGCTGGAAAGACGCTTACCTCTCGATGGCTAGTGCACCGGACAGCGTCCCATTGCCACGAGCCTAGCGGCTCGGAGATGCTCAACAAGACTGAGGTCTTGTCACCGATCTGCGGTCCGCTCTCCCACCTTATGGTCCTCACGCAAGCTGAAAAAAGCGTGCTGGAGCGGAATAGAATGGATCGTCGGAGGCATGGCGATGACTTGGCGATCACCTCCATTGCAGCCACCGGGGTCGTGACACAGATGAAACGATACAGCACATGCGCAGGTTCATCAGAGAAGCTAAAAAGGGCTATATTGAAGTTGCCTTCAACGGCTCTCCCGCAGGCATTCCGCTGGATACGCAATTCAGCCTACCCGCCAAAGGTGTCACAGCGTTTTTTGGTCCCCCGGGGTGCGGTAAAACTACACTCGCGCGCTGCATCGCTGGCGTGCAGCGTCTACCAAATGGATTCTGTGCGATTGATGGGGAGATTTGGCAGGATGAGACGACGTTTCGACCACCTCATATGCGTCGCGTCGCATATGTCTTCCAGCCACCGATTCTCTCCTCTCAATTGTCTGTACGACGCACCCTTTTATACAACGCGTCAAAATCGGAACCGACACTAATCGATTTTGATGGCGTGGTCGAATTGCTCTCCTTGGCCCCACTGCTCGAGCGTTCGCCATCACATCTTTCCGCGATCGAGCGACAGCGACTTGCCCTTGGCAGCGCGCTGTTAGGCCAGCCTCGGTTACTCTTGCTGGACGATCCACTTCTTGTGCGCGACCGCGCCGCCAAATGCGAGATCTTGCCATTTCTCGAGCGCATGCGGCAAACACTCCCACTGCCAATGATCTTCATAAGCCATGACATGGCCGATATCGAGCGTATTGCCGATCAGCTCGTCATGATGAAAGATGGCGCCGTGACGGGGGCCGGTCCGCTCAATGTCGTTCAGGGCGAGCCGGCGCTTGCCGGGCGCGGCGACGCGGCAGTCTGTCTTGATACGGTGGTCGGCGGTTATGACTGCCGCTATGGGCTGATCATGCTCCGCTTCAAGGCTGCGCGCCTTCGGGTACCTGGAGTGCCGCTTAGACCGGGCGCGCAGCTGCGGCTGCGCATTGCTGCCGACGACGTCAGCATTGCGTGCGAACGCCCGCGCGGAAGCTCTATCCTCAATGTATTTCGAGCACGCATAACAGCCTCCCTGCCGCACGGCGAGGCCGAGGTCACCCTGGTTCTGAGCCTTGAAACCGGCCGTTCTAGCGTGCCGCTCTTGGCACGCATCACGCGCCGCTCCTTTGATGTGCTACGGCTCAGCATTGGAGCGGAAGTATTCGCGGAGGTCGCGCGCGCCGTTCCGCTCGGGCTCCCGAGCGGTTGCTTGCAACGCCCGCCGCATCCGAATGAGAACCTTCGACAGATATGACAAGATGCTTGAAAAATACCAACAAGATCTTGGCCGTAATCTTGATGAAATAGATCCGAATAGCCTCGTGGGCAGTTCTCTACCTTCCAAAAGACGATGTCGATAGGTACTGGCCGAATTCGCTCACGACGTCGCGCAGCAGGGCGTAGGCGTCGGCCGCAGGCGCAGCGACACGCGAGGCGAGAACATGGCGCACACATTGCGCTCGCAATCGACGTTGCGACGGGACAAGATCTAGGTTTCCCAACCACTCGGCGCCGAGCCTCGAGATCGGCAAATTCGCCGAACAACGAGAAGCAGCTGGGTGGGGCCTTCGCGCCGAATTCGTTACGATAACCCGAGGCGTACCAGTCCTAGCAGACGTTTCGAAAACATGCCTTGCCGGCTGGCGAGCCTCACCACGAACGTTGACACGCCGCCGTCGTGTGATCGTCCACTTTTGCAGCAGCAGTGGTTCCATATCTCAAGCGGCGGCGCGCAGCAGCTGCGATTATTGGTCACAACGATACCGGACCACTTGAAGGTGACATTGAGGCTGCCGAGACGTCGGCTCGGAAATCATTCATCGGAATCGCTGGCCATCTCCGGCAACCACCTTTAGCTCGGGCGTTGGCTCCTGGCCACCTCGATGCCCTGCGAACGCGCCGATTGTGGACCTTCGATGGCGAAAGGTCGCAGTTCAACCGGCTTCGTCCGCTAAATGGCCCAAGCCGACGTCAATCCCTAGTCGCCTCTGCAGTGCCATCGGTCGAGAACGAAATTGCTACGGTTCAGGACTGGCTGCCGTGTCCGCGCCAACCGCCCAGCCTGCGCTCTTGTGTCGAGCTCAAAGCCACCGCGATCGTAGGCATTCGTCTGCAGGCGTAGGGAGTGTTTCTCAGGGTGGCCCCAACGCGTTGTGCGAGCGCAGATGCTCCAGGTGACCGTCGGCTTAGCGGGATCGAGGCACCAAGCGCGCGAATATGCCTGTAAACAAGCCGCTGGGCTCATCTTGTCGCGCCCATTCCCGTCCTAAGAAGGGGTGGCATATAGTTTGCTCCACCAGTGAGGTCACGATCCAAAAACCCAAAATGTGTGAGGACAGCATGCTCGGAATTGGAAGTCAGTTGCCGCCGTTCGAAATCACAGGCGTGAAGCCCGGTTTTCAAGCGCACGAACAAGAAGGACAGAGTGCATTTGAGACGCTGACCGAAATGAGCTTTCCGGAAAAATGGAAGATCATCTTCTTCTATCCCAAGGACTTTACCTTCGTCTGCCCGACGGAGATCGCTGAGTTTGCCCGCCTTTCCAAGGAATTCGCTGACCGCGATGCGATTGTACTGGGTGGATCGACCGACAACGAGTTCTGCAAGCTCGCTTGGCGGCGCGCCCATGTCGACCTGCACAATCTACCAATCTGGCAGTTTGCCGACACAAAGGGAATGCTCGTCGATGGTCTTGGTGTGCGTTCGCCCGAAGGGGTTGCCTATCGTTACACCTTCATTGTTGACCCCCAAAACACGATCCAGCACGTCTATGCGACGAATCTCAGCGTGGGGCGCAGTCCTAAGGACACACTCCGCGTCCTGGACGCACTGCAAACGGACGAGCTCTGTCCCTGCAACCGCGAAATCGGCGGCGAAACATTGAAAGTTGCTTGACGCCGCATGTCGTCGATCGAACAATTATACGACAGGATTCCCGATTTTGCGGAGGATGTCAGGCTTAACTTGACCTCCTTGGTGACCGATGAGACGCTTTCGCCGCAACGAAAATACGGGGTGCTGGTGGCGAGCGCGATTGCCACCCGCAATTCAGATCTGATTGCCGCGGCCGAATCTGCAGCCTCCACCGTGATGACACCTGTAGCGATCGCTGCAGCGAAAGCTGCGGCGTCTGTAGTCGTAATGAACAACGTCTACTACCGCTTCGCTCACCTCGCTTCCAACCCGGAATACAAGACGATGCCGCCGCGGCTGCGTATAGACGTGATCGCCAATCCCGGCGTGGACAAGGCCGATTTCGAGCTCTGGTCGCTTGCTGTCTCCTCCATAAACGGCTGCGGTGTATGCATCGATGCCCATGAGAAGACACTGAAAGCCGCAGGCGTCAATTCGGAAGCCATCCAGACCGCCGTGCGCTTTGCTGCGATCATACAGTCAGTGGCGATTGCAATCGAGGCCGCTGGGCCTGTCTCCCCTCGGGCAGGAGACTGATCTTTCCTCTGCCATTCGCTCCAGGGCATTGTGACGCTACTCAGTGGCGCCACAACCAACCCTTTGCGGCTTTCGAACGAGTGTGATATCTGCAAGTCATGCCTTGCGCAGCGTTCCCATGACGCGTGTCTTGCTCGAATATTCCTCGCCACCCAACGGACGGTGAACGCGCCACGGATACGGTGAGATGACGCCTAACGTTGGTCCCACACCTGCCCGGCGACCTTTCATCAACCAAACTTGAACAGAACGCCATATCCGCCACGCGGATGGCTCCATTGGATGTCGCCGGTCGGCTCGGCGATCACGCGGCAGGTACCGCACTCGATGCAGCCGTCAACTGCTATCTCGACTTGGCCGTCATTGTTGAGCTCGTAGCATCGCGCGGGGCAGGCCTTCAAAAGTGCGAGGAGCTGCGGCGATGGCGTCTTATGCGCGCGTATCCTGACGTGAGGATGACCGACGTCGACAAGATAACGGTTGTAATAAAGCTTGTCTTCGACGCGCACGGAGGGTTCGACATTCATGCTTTTTCCTTTTTTTGTTGGGCTTCACACTGTTGCGGTCAGCGCCAGGCCCGGGCAAGACGACAAGCATCACCGACCAGACCTGACCATGACCGCGCCTTGACAAAGGATTTCAGGCTCGCCTTCTCCTTCTCAGCCTTGGGCGTACCATCGACGCGCACGAAGTTATGCATCGCCTTGGAGATAAGCTGCGGATAGGTAAGAAAGAAATTTTGGGAGTGGGTATGCAAGAGGGGTGGCAAATCCTTGTACTTCTTCAGATCTTTGATGACGAAGGAGTCGTCCAGCATCTTCTTGTAGACTGACAGATTTTCTGCAGTCATCGGCTTACCGCGCGATTTGATCAGACCGATCGCTTCGGCGGCGATACGGCCGGAGGTCATCGCGAGATTTGAGCCCTCGCGATGAATGGCATTGTTAAGCTGGGCCGCATCGCCCACTACGACCCAGCCTTCCCCATAAAGCTGCGGGATGGATTTGTAACCGCCTTCGGGAATGAGATGTGCCGAATATTCCTTTACTTCCGACCCTGCTATCAGGGGCGCCACAGAGGGGTGCCTCTTGAATTGATCGAGCAGGCCGTACGGCGTTTGGCCCGTGCGCTGGAAGTCGGCGACGAGGCAACCGATGCCGAGCGAAATGCACTCTTTATTGGCGTAGATGAAACCCATCCCAGTCATGCCGCGGGAAATCGTACCGGCAGCCTCGATCACGACGCCTTCATCGCCCTCGAGGTTGAAGCGCGCTTCAATGGTCTCTCGAGGCAAGAAATGCATTTCCTTCACGGCGAGCGCAACGCTATCGGGTGTCGGACGCGCGCGTAGGCCCGCACGCGTGCCGAGCAGGCCATTGACGCCTTCGGCCAGAACGACGACGTCGGCATGTATTTCCCCGTCTCGGCGATCTGTACGAACACCGATGATTCTTTTACGGTCGTCCTGCACGAGCTCTGTGACGGTCGTCTCGCACAGCACGATCGCGCCAGCCTCCCGCACCTTGGAAGAAAACCATTTGTCGAACTGGGCACGTATAATCGTGTAGCGGTTCGGCCGCTCCTCGTTGAAGTCCTCCGAACGGTAGTGCATGCCGACATGGGAACGATCATCCATCATCCAGAAGCGCTGTTCGATCACGTGACGTTCGAGCGGCGCCTCCTCACGGAACTGGGGGACCAGCTTTTCCGCCATGTCGGCATAGAGGATGGCCCCCTGCACATTCTTCGATCCCGGATATTCGCCTCGCTCGAGCTGCAGCACCTTCATACCGTGTTTGGCCATCGTCAATGCCGCCGCATTGCCGGCCATACCGGCTCCGACCACAATCGCATCGAATCTTTCTTCAATCATCAGTATCTCCTCTAGACCGCAATCCTGGCGCGCGAATCTGGCAAAAGCCGCGCTCGAAATGCCGCCGTCAGCGCCGGTAGCAATTGCATGGCATCACTGACGATCGCGAGGTGGGCGAAGTCCAAGATCGGAGCGTTCTTATCAGTATTGACGGCCACGATCAGATCCGCGCCCTCGACGCCAACTCGGTGCTGGATCGCACCGGAAATGCCCGCGGCAATATAGAGTTTCGGCCGGATGGTCTTGCCCGTCTGGCCGATTTGCCGGTCAGGCGTAACCCACCCTTTTTGCACGAGAGGACGCGAGCAGCCATATTCAGCGCCAAGCAGAGTTGCGAGCTCGCGCACCAAGCGAAAATTCTCAGGCGATCCCAGCCCCAGCCCGCCCGCAACCACCACATCGGCATAGGCAAGATTGGACGTTTCTGCATCGCGGTCGGGTAGGAACGACAATACTTTTGTAACTATATCGTCTTCGACAAGGCCGAGCGGATGAACGATGATACGAGCGGGATCGCGCACAACCCGTTCGGGCATCGGCATCACCCGCGGGCGGACAGTGGCCATCTGCGGACGATAATTCAGAGTATAGATTGTGCAGAGCAGCGAGCCGCCAAAGGTTGGACGCGTCGCCGCAAGTGAACCATCGGCGTCCACGTCCAGCGCGGTGCAGTCGGCAGTGAGCCCCGTCGACAGAGTCGTCGCCACGGAACCTGCGAGATCACGGCCGAGCGTCGTCGCACCCAACAGCAATATCTCGGGCTTGTAAGTGTTGACGAGTTCGGTAAGCGCTTTGGTATAGGATTCGTTGCGGTAATCCGACAAAACGTTGTCGCTCACGAGATAGGCTAGATCGGCGCCATAGCAAAAGGCTTCAAGTGCTGCATTACGTGTATGCTGCCCCTCCGGACCGATAACGACGGCCGCAAGATTCACCTTTAGCTTGTCAGCAAGGCCGCGCCCCGCCCCCATGAGCTCCCAGGAAACGGGATGCACTTGGCCACGCTCCAGCTCGACGAAGACCCAGACGTGCTTGTAGGACTTGAAGTGCTCCGGCAGTTCTTTTTTGGCTGCACCGCGCCCGGCCCCGGGTGGCATGGCCTTTCTGCTGACGTTGCTCATAGTCTAAATTCCTCTCAACGATAGGCGCACCCGCGCCACGGTTTGCTTTTTTCGCTCTCGTTAACTGAAGTTCACTTTTGGTCAGCAAGTGGCTGGCTGGTCTGCCCGCTTGTGTGCTCGCACCGGTCGTACAACAACACGTGTCGTCGCAATAGACGTACCCGTTCGGTCGGATTTGGAGAGATCTTGCAAACTGACCCCTTGCGCGCCAGGTTCGACGAGCGCCACCGCGGCTGGCCAGGACGCCGTGCTGATTCCAACCGGCCGCTCCCAGGCCCGGTTGATGAGTCCGTTCGCCACGCCTCCTGCGCTAGCAGTCCGTATGGGCCGATGCTACCGCTCTTCGTGGCGTCGTTTCTATCTCCGAAGAGATGAAGACAAATCCGAGCGGAATCGGGAGCCGATTCGATGCGGATGCTGTGCATACCCGCCACAGGAGCAGCGCGAAGGGGACACTTATTCATTGACCACCATCTCACCGTCGCTACGAAACTGCGACCGCTTCAGAGACCGTTGGGAAGGGACCTGCCGGGATCGTGCGCCTCGATACGACGGCGCAGGGCGGCTCGGCAGGCAGTAACAGCAGCATCATGGCTCCTCCTTCAAAATCATCGCCGACGCTACCATCTGTCGGCATCGATGATCGGATCAGCAGGACATCAGGCAAGTGTCGTACCAGTTGCAAAGACGATTGAAAGTCGGTGGGAAGTAATGGCTTGCGCGACACTCCAAACAGCTGCTGATGTCGTAGTCACGAACAAGACAATTCAGACATGGCCGGGAATGCGACAGTCGTTGCTGGGGTGGTGGCCGCAGAGACTTGCCCCGGAGAATAGAACGCTCGCATTCACGGAGCGCCGCGGCTCCGTCGGGCAGATTCCGTTTACAGTGGAACGCTAAGTCACTTCAACTCGCTCAAAGGGACAAAGGCCGCAGGTTTCCTAGAGTCTGCGACGGCATCCTTCAAAACCTTGAACACTCGCTCCTGGATCGGTGACGATGCTACGAAATCTGCATAGGCCTGTTCCAACATGGCTTTGCATCGAGCTCTGATTTCCAGCTCTGCGGCACCAGCAAAATGCTCCTGGGCGAAGTATTGTCCCATGCGCTTTAGAATGTGAAGGCGCGCGACATCCACGATCTTGGGGTCGTACTCGACCCCAAGCAGCAAAAAAAATTCCTCTGCCGATGCGGCCTTTCCAAGTTGATTCAAGATATCCGCTCCTGGTGATGAGTTGGTCATCGAACATTCTCCTTCGGATTAGTTCTAAACAGCGCCCCCACTGAGCGGGTCTGAAATACTAAAGCGACGCGCGCGCGGCTTTCGCGGGGCTATCAATCTGATGAGAACTCGGTGATGGCGCGGAGGGAGTTCTCATCATTGACGACGAGCTCATGTTCGCCCTCCGGAATATCCTAGTACTTAATTCGCCCATTCCCCCTAAGTCCTGATGACCACACAGCTTGGAGCCGGCATGGATATCGTAGGTTGGGATCACGTATTGATCGTGGCCACCTTTGCTTCGATCGCCACGTCGGGACCGGCTTCCGGCGTCCGCGCACCAGCCCGTGATGGCGAGCGAAAGATCCGCTTTGATGATGGCGTGGATGTAGCGATGTCTTTGTTGCCCATGGACGGTGTTTCCGCCGCAGTCTTTTTGCTCCGCCCCACGCCGGCGGCCGCGCAATCGCCAGCTTCTCCTCGTCGGCGAACGCAACACCACGTGCCTGCTGGGCAGGGCGTAGTGGCGTCTGGTTTACCGCGGTAGATTGGCGCACGGTTGTATCGGACCAAGCCGATTTGGCGACGGTGCTGGCGGCAACCACTTGGAAGCTCCTCATAGATTGAACTGCCGACACTCCAGCAACAAGCATGCCAGCCGGCCGTAACAGTCCACCCATTGAAGAAGCTAACGCCATTTTTTGATCGTCTTCAGCAAATGGATTGTCGCAAATGCGACAGCGCCATGAAACGGAACGTGCTACCCTACGACGGGTTCGTTGCGGCGCACCGGGATCTGAGAATTGTAGCGGGGCACTCGATCCTGCCGCTTTGAACCCATGGCCATCCGCTCGCATCCAAATGGCTTCACCCACGCCCTCCTACCACCGGACGGCCTACAAATCCGGCAAGGCCTTCTCGGATGACGGTGCGGCCGCGGACTCTCCTGGCATTTCCAATATCCGGCCGCTGGCTACATTCGGCCAGGCTGCAGCCTGCAACAGCAAATCGCGCCGGCGTTCGGCCATCCGGCTCTCGCCGCTTTCTTCACCGAAGCAGATGTTGAAGTCGTCACATTGAGTGCACACGGGTGTCGTGCACATCCCAAGGCCTTCATTCTCGCAAAGCATGCGGTAGAAGAAGCGCTTCCAACGCATATTATTGACATTGCGCGCGGCGAGCGGCGCGAAATGCCGGCCCAGCAGCAGCGAGAGTTCGCCACGATTGCGCAAACCCAGAGCTTCCCAGAGATGGTCCGGCTCAATGGCGCGGCGCGCGATCATCGCGGCCAGCCAGCGGCCGATATCGCCCTCGGTCGAGCGTTGATTGAGCAACAGATCGCGAAGCATTGCGATCTCCTCGTCGTCTTCCCACCTGAAAGGCGAGGCCTGCTCCGCGGCCTTGATCTCGGTTGAGGGAAAGTACCGCTCCAGCAAGGCCGCCAATTCAGCGCCGGATAGGCCAACCCTCTCAAGAAGAGAGCCACCATCCATCGTGGCAGCGGCTAGGATAGACGCCAGAACATGGCGATCGAGATTTCTTTCTATTGCGATATCGGCATCTGCAGGATGCCTACCGGTGAGCAGACGGTAGGTTGTAATTCCCCTATGCGACCGGCTGATAGCGTCAACAGCACAAGCAGCCACGAACGGAAAGACGTGCGGCTCGGACATAACTCCGTGGGTCTTCACAATGCTAGGTTTGTCACGGCGCACCGTGGTTTTGGCGACCGTCTTTTGTCAGGATGCCGGTCTCCCGGGGGAGGGTGAGGGAGACCGGCATCTGTCGCGCGCCTTTACAAGGCCGCGGCTCGTGGCCCTTACGAGGCTGCGAGTTCGGCGGCAGTCTTGCCGATGACTGATTCATCCACGGGCTTCATAATGCCATGCTCCATCAGCATGTCCTCGAGCTCATCCATAGAGATCGGGGTCGGGATGATGCCTTTGCCGCCATTATTGTGAACCTTGGCCGCGAGCTTCCGATAGTGATCGGCCTGCTTGGAATCCGGTGCATACTCAAGCACCGTCATGCGGCGTAGCTCTGCATGCTGCACCACGTTGTCGCGGGGCACGAAGTAGATCAGCTGAGTCCCTAGCTTCTTGGCCAAGGCTTCCGCCAGTTCAAGTTCCTTGTCGGTCTGCCGCTCGTTGCAGATCAGACCGCCGAGCCGCACCCCACCAGAGTTAGCGTATTTCAAGATCCCCTTGGAAATGTTGTTTGCGGCATACATCGCCATCATTTCACCAGACATCACGATGTAGATCTCCTGCGCCTTGTTCTCGCGGATTGGCATCGCGAAGCCACCGCAAACGACATCGCCAAGCACATCGTATGAGACATAGTCAATGTTCTCGTAGGCGCCGTTCTCTTCCAGGAAATTGATCGACGTGATGACACCACGGCCGGCGCAGCCGACACCTGGCTCTGGACCACCGGACTCCACGCAGCGAATGTCTTTGTAACCGACCTTCATTACGTCCTCGAGCTCTAGGTCCTCCACACTGCCGGCGCTCGCGGCGAGGCTCAAAATCGTGTCTTGAGCCTTGGCGTGTAGAATGAGGCGGGTCGAGTCCGCTTTAGGATCGCACCCTACAATCAGGATTTTCTGACCCAGCTCGGCTAGCGCCGCCAGCGTGTTCTGCGAAGTGGTGGACTTGCCGATACCGCCCTTCCCGTAGAACGCGATTTGTCTTAGTGAAGCCATGTTGCTCTCCATCAACCGATTATCCAAAAGCTCGCGCTTCTCGCGCGAGGTTGTTTCCCTCGCAGAAGCGGGGGCACACGGGTTGAAGGGAAGGAGCGCATCGCTCGCCTTACGCGTCGGCCTGCACTCAGCCCTCACTCAGTGTTGCTGCCGCTTATTAGCAACGGCCGTGCCAACGCTTGATGCGTGGCTTAAGCTTCTGATTACGTTTCCAAATGCCAATCAGCTGGTGCGTGATCGTTGGCCGTTTTGGATCTGACAGAATCTGCGCAGCTGTCGGACATCGAACAAACAACCCCAAACATCAGCGCCAAAAACCGAATTGACTGCACCTATTCCGATGTCTCAGTTGTGGAACGGAACTTGCCGCTCCTCTGACGAGACGGGCGATTTGAGGAGAATGAACACGCCGGTCGGGCTCGAAACCTGGCGGACCCGGAGCGAGGGTTGCAACTACGGTACGGCGCCTGGTGCGCTGATATTGGAGATGATCAGCAGGCATTTCAAATGAGCCGCCGGATGCAGCGGCGCCGTGCCACCCGTTCATCTCACAACGCGTAGATCGGTTTGCCGTGGCGACAATCATCTTCTATCGGAAGCCCGGTTGCGCCACAAATGCGCGTCAGATTCAAGCGCCTCAATCCGCGGGCAACGACCTGGTCGTCGAGGACATCCTGACGGGGCGATGGCATGCCGACGAATTGCCCAGCTTCTTCCGCAATATGCCCCTCGACGCCTGCTTCAACCGAGCCGCGCCGCGTACCAGGTCAGGCGAAGTCACCCTCTATTCCGTCGATGTTGCAAACGCACTCGCACTGATCGCTGGCGATCCGCTCCTGACACGACGACCGCTGATTGACGTAGACGCGGCACGACGTGGCGAGCTCGATTAGGAGCTCATGCTGTCGTTCCTTGGCCGCAAGACTCACGATGAGCTCGATGGATGCTTGCAAGGAACAAACCGCACGCGTTGCCGGCAGACGTAAGCAAACGTTGAGCGTTTGCTATGCCAATAATGACGTGCTCCACTGGCGGCTTGCACGAGTAGTAACAGAGTGGGCCCTTGCAGAGGCGGCCCGCGCAGGTGCCTACTCCGTACGGAGGCATCGCCAATATTGCGCTTGAATGCCGCCCTTCCGCCTTCGCGACGTGAGAGGGTTTTCCGCAGTTGTTGCTTTGTGACGCATGACTTCCGCGTCTTGGATTGGATCAGAGCACCAAGCCGAGAGGCAGCTGCTTCAAGAGCCTTGGCTCAGACGACCTCTTGGATAGACTAAAGATCAGAACAGATCACCACGCTTCGTGGGCGTGATCCTAATGCAACTTACCAAGATGATTGCGCAAGCCGCCGCTCTCATTTTGATCGATATCAAATCCACCGGCAGTCGCAATGTGTGACAGAGACCTTGCGCGGCTTCTCGTGCGACTTTTTGGAATGGAGAATTCGATGAGAGCAAGAACAGTTTTGGCGACAGCATCGGTCCTCGCGCTAGCGACCCCGTTGGCCAGCAACTCGGCACGTAGTGCGGATCTGGCTCCGGCGCCGGTCTACTATACAGCGCCTCCAATTGAACCCCGCAACCCATGGATGATCCGCCTGCGCGTGCTCGGCGTTTTGCCGGATACCGCAGGCAGTTTGGTCAACGTTTCCCGGACGCCATCGCTCTCATCACCAAGTTCTGGGCTTTCGATCAGCGATCAAGTCATACCAGAGCTGGACATCACCTATTTCTTCACAAATAACTTGGCCGCTGAACTCATTCTCGGCGTGACCAGACATCACATCAGCGGCAATGGCGCGCTCACTGGGCTTGATATCGGAAACACCTGGCTGTTGCCGCCTACACTGACCCTGCAATATCACTTCACCGATTTTGGGCGGCTTAAGCCCTATCTCGGGGTTGGCATCAACTACACTGTATTGTTCAACCAATCGGTGGCGAACACGTCGCTCGCCGGCCTTACCGTCACCGAGCTACACCTCAGAAACAAATTCGGCGCTGCAATCCAATTCGGCTTCGATTACATGCTTGATCGTCACTGGGGCCTCAACTTCGACGTGAAGAAGCTGTGGCTGCGGCCGGAGTACTCGGCGACAATAAACAATGCGATTGCCGTCACCGGCCGCGCAAATATCGATCCATGGCTCGTCAGCGGCGGCGTCGCTTACAAGTTCTGACGAAAGAACGGGGTCATAAAGGAGACTGCGTTTGATCAACTCGGACGCAGCGAGCCCATCGAGCGCATCTCCTACTGTCACCGCCCTGTGGCAGGAAGCCGGCTGACGCGTCAATGACGCGTCAGCTCGCAAGAGAGGGATTCATTCGCAGCATTGTGCCCGCTGCGACTTACGGATCGCGCCGCACGCGAGTGACAGTACACAAACATCGACACGGCATATGGTCCTATGCCTGTTTCGTCGCGCGGTGCAGCGGAGCCACTTTACAATTTTGGCTTTATAGAAGCGGTACGCCGCGCCAAGCTCAATGACCTGCTGTCAACGGACTCCTGAGTGCAAGGTGCCCGGTTAACCTCAGACGATCTGAGTTTCCCAACGGCCGGCATGGACGAACAAGCCGTTCATCCTTGCCAGCCAGCGCAAGTGGCCGCAAGCGACGCCTCTAGCCTCGCTTGAGCACCATCACAAAGCGATCGACACGTTTGCCCCGCTTGAGGTGGGAGTTGACGATCTCGTCACCGTCCTCAGGCGTACTCGCCCGATACCAGACGGCGCCGGAATAGACCACCAGCAAGGGACCAGAGGTGCAAAAGCCAAGGCGGCCCGCTGTCGCGAAGCCAACATCGTTGAGACCTTGCGCTTCGATCGCCTCGCCCATTCGATCCCAGGGACCCTGCGCCGGAAGCGCCGCAACTGCCGTGGGGATGCTTGGCGGACGCTGCGTGTTGCACCCGAAAACATGATTCCGATAGGAGCTGAGGGAGATTACTTCATCTGAAGGGATGAGGTGCGAGCACATGGTCGGCCACAACGTCTAACGATTGAACGCTCGATTGTGCGATGGGACAGGACTGATCCCCACTCCCCTTGCGAAAGCAGCCGGAATGAGAGGGCGCCATGGTCGCTGTCGCCGCTGAAGATGAGCGATCGATACCTTGGCGTCCGAAACCGCTTTCTGATCAATACCAACGTCTACTTCCGTCATCCCGATCTCATTATTCATTCACCACTCACTTGTCATCGAAATTCTCCAAAGCAAGTCGCACACCAGATGTGTAACGTGCGCGTCTCACAATTCGGCGCAGTCGCAACAATGTCGGCGCTTTTCGCCCCTGGCAACGATCCGAGACGGGCCAAAAGCCCGTGGCCTCCGTCAGACTGATGGCGTCGGTCGGACCGATTCGATCTGCTCGCTCATCAAGGCGCCGACGATCAGTTCGCTGATCCCCTCCCCGCGGATTCCTGCTTGAAGGCATCGACCGCAATCCGGCTCAGCCGAAAAACCCCTCGGCCCCGGGCGAGCGGTCGATAGGCCGAGCTCGCACGGCTGTTGAGAACGTCAAACCATTCGTTCGGAGTGAGCCTTGCTGGACGCTCGCTGATTTGTATCACCCGCCCGTTCGGGGCGAAGCGGACGTGGATGATGACTTGTTGAGAGTTCATATTGATTCCCGATTTTGGTCACCAACGATCACGAGCTGGATACCGACCAACTCGATTGTAATGTGCTTGCTTTCGGACATCTTGGCGCCTGCCTCAAGCCGCGCCTTGCATGCCGAGACTTTTCAATGATCGAGCATACCTTCTCCCCACTCGCGTGGAACATTTCTCATGCGGCCCTCTAGGTGCGTTGTCATCGGCGGCATCCAGCACCCTCCTGCATTGGGCGGATCACGATGTCGCTCGGCAACGCCGTACAAACCAGGTTTCCTTGGTCTGATTTCTCATCTCTTCCGCTGTCAAAACCTAAACTCACCGCAATAAACGTCTCGTACTTCTTTGTCTTGGATGACGATCATCTCAGTCAATCGCCGCGCCGGCGCCTGCGTTATCGCTTCATCGTCTCGACGATAACATCGATCTACTTGTTTGCGAAACCGGTGTGAAATGGAATCGACATGACGCGATTGACTATCTCATACGCAAGCAGAAAATGGCCATGACCATAGCCGGCGATAGGTTGCGTTGCGCGCATTGGGCATTATCGGCGCCGTTTCAACCCGTGTGCGGCGCTGATCATCAATCATGGCGCAGTGCCCCAATCGCGTGAAGTGCACCTCAACATATCCGGGAGCATGCGATCAGCTTACCTCTGTCACATCAGGCGCAACATAAAGCGACCCGGTACCTTCACATGATTGCAGATGCGCCGCGTAACACTGCTCGACCATTCGGCACCCTCTGGGATTTCGTCGGAAGGCTTAAAGCTGAACTACCCCATATTCCGCTGGTTCAGAGCTCACCGTCCAACATTCATCTTGGCCAATACGATCCAGGTCGCTCGCTTTCGTTCGGCCGTAATCTGCACGCAATGGACCGATCAATCGTCGCTCCTCTATCCTTCGGACACGGCGGCGCCTCATTGCCAAAACAGGCGTTCGGGATCCGCATTCAACTCGTCTATTGCAGGAGTCAAGCGGTGATAAAGGCTGTAAAATTCCCAGACTCCTCCCGCGTGATTCTTGTGAAACAGCTTCCAGATCCCGCTCACGGAATCATAAAGAATCAGCGCGACGTCGACCAAATCGCCGTCCTTGTCGATGTTGCGCGAGCAACAGGGACTCTCGATGAGGTAGCCGCCCCTCACTGGCGTCACATTCGGCGAGACGTAGAGATAGCGCTTGCGCGCGCTCAAGCCGTGCTCGATCCGCTTGCGATCAAGCTCATTGGGGTGAGGCACTAGCCCCGTCTTTTCTTTCCTCATCAGTGCGGCATTCATGACGAAACCCTCCCTTCAAAGCGCTCTGATTTTCTTGTTGAAGACCAGCAGATGAGATGCTCCTCACCAGACAACAAGGATCGGCTCATGAGCTTCGTTGTTGAGAGTATCGATGATGGTCTGGAGGGTCGCTTTGGGGACGAGCAAGGCTCCCTCGGGCTCCACATTGGTAGAAGAGCGGTCCTTGATGAGCTCGACTGCGGGTTTGCCCCGCTGGTCCCGCTGATATTTCGTAACACTTTGCTTAGTCATGACTCCTCCGGCAACGGCAAATCGTCGACTTCCTCGCAGGCATCTACTGGCTCTAGCTCCGTACGTTTCATGCCAACGCGGCGGCCGCTTTCAGAAAACTCTACACCGTAGATGTAGAATTGCTGTAAGAACGTACCGATCGAGACAACGTAACCCACCTCCCCCTTCTTGACTAAGACGTCGCCAATCTCTTTACCGGGATAGGTGCCATCATTGCGAATGGTGCGATTGGCTCGAAGCTTCTGGCCAAAGCTGAAGACGGGCGGATCGCTTAGCTCGACGACGTCGCTGTCGCGAAGAATGCTGTTCATATACCGCTCCTCATGCATTGCTTGCTCTAGAGATGCAGGAGGTCCGCATGGCCCCCCTGGCGACATTCCGCATCACTTGGTGCCCGCGCGCGATACAGTCACTCACATCCACGATGTGAGCGCCGCCTGGAAGGCCGCTCTCGCCATTACGAAACGCCCTCGAACCGCCGAAATGCCGCCAAGCCATGCGGCCGACCAGCAATAGCACTATCGCAGGAAATCCAGAGCAGTCGCCGTCCATAAGGGAGAGCGAACGTCGGCACCTGCGATCCAACGGGGGGGCGCTTGCGAAGTATTCAGCACCAGGTCTTGGCATGCCGTTCATGAGGGCTCACGCTTTAGACTGGCGCTTGGTAGCGAGGCAACGACGTATCAACCACGCAGGTACCGTCGACCGGACAGGCGGCCGCACATTGCGGCTCGTCAAAATGGCCAACACATTCGGTGCATTTTGCCGCTTCAATGACAAAGCTTCCCCCCTTCTCTGAGATCGCAACGTTCGGGCATAAAGGTTCGCAGGCGGAGCAGCCCGTACACTGCGAGGCGATGATTTTGAACGGCACATATTTCTCCTTACGCCGCAGAGATCCGATCTCCCAGCCGACACGCAGGCTCGCCGCGCTGTACGTGCTGGATCTCCCCGCGCTTCACTTTGTCGAGATAGGCTCTGAACCAAGCGATCGCCGACTTCTCAATGAACTCGTGAGCGAATTGGTCAACTGGCTCGATTCCCGCCTTGATCAGATTGCTTTTCGGGCAGCCGCCGATCTTAGCCACGAAGACCGCATGGCAGTCACGGATGTCGTGCAAAATCGCGGATAATCTATCTTCCTCGCCGTAACCGCCCTGGCAGTAACCTTCCACACGGCGTAGACCGACGAACTTGGCGCCGGATGTGGAAAGCTCGTACATTTGAAATTCCTTTGCATGTCCAAAGTGCTCGTCGATCAACCCGGAGCCCTTGGTTGCAACCGCCACCAGAAGAGTGATCGCGCCCATCTCTCCGGAAAGTTCCGCAAGCTCCTTTTGGCCGGCGGCGACTTTGCAAAGGCGCTCATTCTCTACCTTTTCCTGATAAGCCTTGCGCATGGCTAAGTCATATTGGACGTCCATTTTCATCACCCGATCATTAGTGAACTCTGCGCTGCGATCCTCGCCGAGTAGACCGACCGCATCAGCGCGGCACTGGCGGCAATGCCGCATGATGTTTATTTGCCCTTCACATGCGTCTTGCAGCGCCTTCAATTCTTGCGTCGTCGGACCGCGCTGACCGTTGAGCCCAAATGCCGTTCCGTGCTCGGGCGCGGAGATCAGCGGCATGATATTGTGAAGGAAGGCACCGCGCGACGTGACCTCCTTATTAACCTCGACCAGGTGGCCATCATTGATGTTGGGGATCATCACCGAGTTAATCTTGCACAGAATGCCGCGTTCGCTAAGCATCTCGAGGCCTTGCAGTTGGCGATGCGTGAGTATCCTTGCCGCCTCGATGCCGGTATATCGCTTGTGGTTGAAGAAGATCCACGGATAGATCTTGGCTCCAATTTCCGGATCGACCATGTTGATCGTGATGGTTACGTGGTCAATTTTCGCCTTGACGATGGTATCGACATAGTCCGGCAGTGCGAGTCCGTTGGTTGAGAGACACAGCTTGATGTCGGGAGCAGCCTGGCTGACCAGCTCGAACGTTTTAAACGTCTTTGCCGGATTGGCCAGGGCATCGCCCGGACCAGCGATGCCAAGGACTGTCATCTGCGGAATGGCCGTCGCCACCGCGATCACTTTTCTCGCCGCCTGCTCAGGGGTGAGTTTCTCGCTCACCACACCGGGACGCGATTCATTGGCGCAGTCGTATTTTCGATTGCAGTAGTTACACTGGATGTTGCAAGCAGGCGCGACCGCGACATGCATGCGAGCGTAATGATGGTGCGCATCTTCGCTATAGCAGGGGTGGTTTTTGACCTTTTCCCATATCCCGATCGGCAGATCGCCTTGGCTGTCCTGCGAACCGCAGCTCGCCCGCCCGGTGTTGGCCGAAGCGCGGCAGCCGTTATGCTCGGTGATGGGCTGCATGATGTTTTCACCATTCGCTGCAACTTTGATATACTTTCCGCGTCCCACGACCGCGTTCATTCCCATTCTCTCTGCAAGCATCATCGCCCCAGGTCATTCTTGAGCGCGCTTCAAGAAGCTGCGTAGCAACTTGCATGCCATGGCGAGGAGGTACGATTGCAACCGTAGTCCAACGAGTTATGACGACGATAGCGTTGGCGCTTTCAAGAACAGCAATGATAAGCCTGTCGGCCAAGCGACAGACGCGTCGCCTTTCTCACTCAGAGCTCTATCGCTTGCGCATTCACTCTCGCGCTGGACGAGCCCGCATGCGGCTTCATCTAAACGGGCCTTCACGCGCTGCCGCTTCCAATTGGGCGGATCCGGACTGGGGTCCGGACTCATAAGGCTAGTAGTGGCCGACACGCGTCCTACTATGACGGGCAGCAATGAGGATCAAAAATGATGGTGCGATCACCTCGACCCAACTGGCCGAGCGTTGTCTGCGCTATCCATGCCGTCGCGGCGGGCTCATGTTTGCTAATCTTGATATGCTGCGCCGACAGCCATTCTTTTCCCAAATTCCCCCGGGGCAGGGCCAACCTGCCGGCAAAGGAAGTCGACCGACGCCTCTGGGTGCGCTCAGCACATCGCATATGGATAAGCCCGTCACACCGGGACGAGATAGATGACAATGCTTCCGGTTTCCAGGCGGGCGCCAGGGTCCACGAGAGTTATCTTCGCAACCACCGCATCGAAAGCCGATATCCGTGAGTGTCTTTCACGGATCGTCGCCGCTCTCATCCCGCTTCTTCGCGTCGATTGTGATCGGTAACCGTGTGTCGCTCGCCATCTCGGGCAAATCGAGCACCCAGCCGTTAGCTACTTTGATCCAGCCTCCCCATAGTGTTTCGTACTCCGAGGCCACGATTGGCTCTTCGAGATCCTTTTTTGGCACGTAGATCGACAGGCCCGCGTCCGGAGAGCGGCGGATCATGATTTTCACGAGGTCTACTCCCCGACAGTGACGCTGGAGACGGCGCGCATGCGAGCCACGATATCTGACATTGTGCGCACGACTTCATCGACTTCAGCGACAGTGGTTTCACGCGAAAGAGAAAAGCGAATGGCGCCGTGCATCCGCCACGCAGGCACCTGCATGGCACGCAGAACATGCGATGGCTGCATTGAGCCCGCACTGCAGGCTGATCCGAGCGACACGGCGATGCCCGCCCGGTTGAGACGGTGGGCAATGCCTTCGCCCTTGAGATTGTCGAAGGCAATATTGGTCGTGTTGGCCAACCGATTGCTGATGTCGCCGAGCACAGCGCACTCGCCATTGCGTAAAATTCCCTGCTCAAGGCGGTCACGTAACGCGCCAATGCGGACGCGCTCGGGTTCAAGCCGCTCCGCCGCAAGCTCGGCAGCTTTTCCCAGGCCGACGATTCCGGGAATATTCTCGGTCCCGGCGCGTCGCCCTCGTTCCTGTGATCCGCCGCAGATCAGCGGCTGGAATTTTGTCCCTTTGCGCAAATATAACGCGCCGACCCCCTTGGGGCCGTGCAGTTTGTGCGCGGAGAGCGACAACATGTCGATCGCGCTGTCCTTTAGGTTTAAGCGCACCTTACCAATCGCCTGGACCGCATCCGTGTGAAACAGCGCACCCGCCTCACGGGTCAACCCGGCCAGAAACTCCACAGGAAACATCGTTCCGGTCTCGTTATTGGCCCACATAACCGAGGCAATCGCTGTTCGTGGCCCAATCGCGCAGCGAAACGCCTCGATGTCGAGCCGGCCGCAAGCATCGACGGGTACAATGCGCGTCTTGACTCCCCTTGCCGCCAATTGCTCCGTTAGCGCAAGTACGGCGGGGTGCTCGACCGAAGTGGTGACCACCTCGCCGCGACCTTCCTGCGTCGCAAGCGCAGAGAGGATTGCGGCATTATTGGCTTCGGTCCCTCCCGAGGTGAAGACGATTTCGCGATCGTATGCACTACCTAACAGGCCGCTCAGGTTTCTCCGGGCCTGCCTCAAAGCGACTGCGACTTCGCTGCCGAAGGCATGCGTTGACGAGGCATTGCCGAACTGCTCAGTGAAGAAAGGCAACATGGCTTGCACGACGGACCGATCAGTCCGCGTCGTTGCATTGTTATCGAGGTAGATCGGCGCTCGATTTTCGCTCAATCCACCACCTCGCCTGCAGCAGCAATGAGGACCAGGCGATCCAATCCTCCGATCGTATCTACCAGTCGCGCCTGAATACCTCCTAACCTTCTCGGAAGCTTGTACGACCCGCCAGCACAGGTCGGCCTTGCCATGAGCATGCTGCTATCGTGCCGAGCAGCTAACAGTCGCCAGCGTCGGCTTGCAGATTGGGCCGGAATTCGTCGTGCACGCAGCGAATGCGCCCCTCCCGCTTCGCAGTGAACGACGATCTCCTCAAGAGTTCTGGTTCGGCCGTCACGGTTCAATGCCTTCTCCTCATCACTGATCAATGTTTTCCCTCAGCCGAAACGATTTACCGCAGGAGCAGTTCGCGGTCGCGTTCGGGTTGTGAAAGGTAAAGCCAGAACTCTCCGGCGCCAGCACGAAATCAATAGTCGTGCCGACCAGATGCTCACGGCTCTTGTTATCGACGAACACCCTCAGCCCATCGCGTTCGATCACGGTGTCGTCAGGCTTTGGCTCCTCGGCGAGATCCATCTTGTATTTGAATCCATTGCAGCCGCCTGCTTCAATCGTGACGCGTAGACCACCGGCTGGGTGCGCCGACGATGAAACCGCGCTTTTGATTGCATTCACTGCGCTCTCTGTCAGGTTGATCACGTTTTCCCCTCATCAGCTTAGACCCAGCCAAGAGCAAGTCACGTGCCAGCGCGCAGACGCCGAGTGATGCTCACTATCGCGCCGTTGGCTTTGGAACGATGTCGCGATCCCGACAAGGCTACTTGAGGCGGTTCCGGCCACCGACTCGTTTTCTTTCTAAGCTGCACTGAAGGCCGCCACGCATGCGGCGGCAAGCGATTTGCATCTCATCTGACACCGACCAAAGGTCGGCGTAGAGTCGAGGACAATTTAATGACTGCAATCGAGAACACCGCACTCGGCAGACTTGAGAAGGAGGGCCGCCTTCTCAACGCCGTACTCAAAGGCGCGACCACCAAGCCGGGCCGATTCGGCTTTCGGGGCGACATCGCACTAAAGTTCCAGACTCAGGTCGCCGACGAGAAACGTCCGCCAGACTATTCGATCGAGCAGGTTCTGACGATCGTGCAGGACGGAGAACGCACTATTCCCGTGCTGGCCGGCTACTTACATTCCTTCGCGTATCTTGCTGACGTCGCGACCGTCCTCGACGGTGCCTTAAGCCCAACCGGCAGCTACTTCATTTTCTGCAACAACATCGATTTGCTGGCGAAATACCGAGTTAAGCTCGGCGAGATCAACTTCCACGTTTTACCGTGCGATGAATCCACCGTTTGGAAGGAGCTGATGGACCTGGTCGGGCTGAACAAGGACGACGTCAAGAAGCTCGATCCGGGCGGCAAGCTTGATTACCTCCTCGAGGCCATCAAGGATCTCGATCTATCCTATGAGGAGATCTCTTATGATGACGGACTAACGAGGATGGAGGCTGTGAAAAACCGCAACGAGAACCGCCCGGTCTGAGCGCGGTCATCAGTTGTTGGCCGATCCATCTTCTTCCACAAGGTGCACACCGACGACGCAGATGTCACCATCCAGAACGACCAACGGGATCGGTGTGAGCGCTCTGCCCTGACATGGACCTTCGACGCACCGCCCGCTGCCGAGGTCGAAGGTCGAACCGTGCTTGCCGCACATCAGCCGGATGCCGTATGGATCGAGGAATTGGTTCCGCTCCCAGTCCAAATTGACGTTGTTGTGCGGGCAATTATTCACATAGCCAAGCACTCTTTTGCCCCAGCGCACCACAAGGATGGGCCACGGCCGGTGATTGCCGTCGTCTTTGACGACCATAAGATTGAATCCCATGGCCCGGCGGCTCGGAATGTCGTTAAAGCTGCAAATCGCATAGGTGAGATTGGGCTGCATTCATCGCTCGTGTGTCGCAATAATTTTTTCATTGTCGTTGCGCAATCAACGTGCAAGAGCTGTACAACTGCCGACGCAATTACCCACAAATGCTCTTTCGATGATGGCTGCGCAGCTGCGGCTTTCGGCTTCAAGCATACTGCGCCATTTGCCCGATCGCTACATGCGGTTGCTGGTCGTTGCTGCTCGTTGATGGCCACGTCTTCAGGCCGTTACCGCCGTCGAGTCGCGTATCTCACCAAAGCATCGTAAGTGCCTTCGGAGATAGGTTGACGGTCGTTTCAGCCGGCGAGGGCGACGCAGCGAGCGTGCGCCCCCTATGAAGAAAGGCTGTTGAGCCCTGTATAGGACGGTCAAATACCCGTCACTTCAGGTCCGTTCCTATTGCAGCCAATTTACTCCATGTGCAGCCCCCTAAAAGTGCGCTCCAACAAATATGTTTCGATGGCATCATCATCCGACGAATCTGTGTCGTAGCTTCTCTGAGGACCGACATCACTGCCTCCAGCTTTCGAAAGATACTTCGTAGGCTTGTCTGCCCGCTGCCACGGTTCGTTCTCGTTCTTCGTCCACACATCGGGGTGTTGGTGAGGATCAAGCACCCAGTGGTTACGACCCATGTGAATAAAACCCATTTCCGCCAGACGAGGTTCCACCTCTTCTAAGGCGGGCCGCGACAAGATCAGCGGATGCTCGCCGTCCTCTCGCAGTTGATGTTCTAGCAAGATATCACCGGCGTTCTCGACCAGCGGATGAGTTACCCTAAGATCTACTACGGACGTGATATGGTCGCGTCCAAACTGTTGCTGAAATTGGTCTCCTCTAATCCGAGCCGGGCCTCCGGCTCTCATAAGCCCGACAATTTCGTCTCCCAACTCATAGGCGTAAAACCGTGCTGGCTTACTTGGATCGTAGTAGGTGCCGAGGTAACCTACTGCAACCATTGCTGCGCGCTCTGCCTTCTTGGAGACGAATTCCGAGTACTCTTCTGGGTGCTCGGCGATTTGCCTGATATCGTCGCGCAAAAATCTCTCAACTCCGCGGTCGAAGGTGTCTTGGTCGATTTCTCTAATGGGCGGTTCGGAGGCGAGAGAGTATGAGGCCGCTGGTTCCGATGACGACCCAGCTGCCCCCATGCCTGCAACTGCCTGCGCAAACCGCGGACTATCTCCCGCTTCTGACGAATCGTCAGTTTGGTTACCGCTTGTGAACTGGCTGGATGAGCCAACAATACTGCCATACATCAGACCGCTCTCCTATCGGCAAAGTTGCACCAATTGAGCTCGTGCCGCGCAAGCCCTGCCGATAAGGATAAAATTCCTAGCTGACCACAACCTGTCCATCGCACTCTGCGCTTCCGCGTGACTACCCCACGCAGCCTGCTCGTGAGTTGCAGATACTTCCCGCGACGAACCCCGATTTGTGGGTGGAATCGCACGTCATATTGCTGGCTGCCGATCAGTCGAAGAAACCGACGCTTGAGGATAAAGTGCTGCGCGAGGCGCAGCTCGCCTTCTACGAATACATAGACCTTGGAGACGAGTGGTTGGTGAGCAACGGATATGATCGGCATGACATAGCCGGCGGCCAACCATCACCAGGCAATACTTGCGCTTCAGCTTGCCCGAATTGTCAACCGACGTCGTTCTGGCGCGCCGTCCTCACCATGACTTTACCTGATCACAATTGCGCCTTTCCTCAGCTATATCTCGCCTGCCGCGACAGGACGAGTGTATTCGCTCACGGCCGTTCAGATGCGGCAGGAGTGTGACTCTGGCAGTCGGCCGGGCAAACCCTGGCGCATGCAGCGCAGCCAATGCAGGCGCCTTGATCATTCAAAACCATAATCTTCTTTTCGATCTCATCGTCGTCGAGGTCGACAAGCTCGCCGTCCTCACTGATTCCTTTCAACGTCATGACATCTCGGCCGCATACCTTGAAACAGCGGCCACAGCCGATGCACTTCTTGGCATCGATCGAGGTCAGGTATTGTGGCGTCCAGTCGCGACCGTCTCGCGTCGCAAATGACATGCATTGCCCCTTCAAGTATTTTCCAGCGTTTTCAGCTCGCGAGTCTTGCGCTCGAGTTCCGCGTACACATCGTACGCCTTCTGCGCCACCACCATGATCGACGTCCAATTGATGGGCAATTCCTCCGAAAGGTCGTGCAGATCCATCTTGGCCTGTATCGCCCTGGCGGACACTTTCTTTAGTTCGGCCTTCAGTGCTTCACGATCGCCCATGAGTGAGTATCTCAATAGTTGGCCACGTCTGGAAATTTCCGAATCAGGCCGACCCCCTCGCTGACATATTTATCCCCCTCCTGAGCCAGCCTAACGCAATTATCGAATCCGAAGCGATGCACCTCGCGCAGCTGCTTGTTTACAGCGACCAACCGCCCTGCGATGAGCACTATGCGCCCGAAGCCTTCATGATGCAGCTTCAGAATCGGCTGAGTCATAACACCGGTCTCCCTCTCTACTGAAAGCGCGACCGCATTGAAGAACAGCTCAAGCCGCCACAGTGTATTGGGCTCGGGATCACCGATAATCGGCAAAGCACGCCGCTTGTCCTTGTTCAGGATATAGGGTTCGAGCAGATCAAGATCGCTCTTCCCTTCCCAAGATCCACTGGTATCCTGAGCACGCCAAATTTTGACCAGTTCGATAAGGAATGGTGCGTCGACGACGCTCCCCTGCTGCTCTCTTTTTGAGGTCATGTCATCTCATTCGCCGAACTCAAACGTACGCCGTTGGTCCTTTACAAGGACCTTGCGCAGCCAGGGAGGTGGCGTGCCGTTCAGCACCCGCTCGAGCTTTTCTAGCAACACCGGAATGTTTTCTGGTTTGCTCACCTTGATAGGATGGATTTTGTTGGCCACCACTCGCGCTGCCGCAGCACCACCAATGGCAGTGACGTAAAGGATGGCGCAATCCTTGATTGCCTCGATCTTTGGCGCCAGCTTGTCATCGCTGCCGTCTTCTTTAAGATCGCCCTCAAACTCGATCGCTTCAAGAAACACATGCCCTCCAGGCGCGACATCGTAGATTGCGATGTTCTTTGCCCAACCAAAATGCGCGTCGACGTGCTTCAGGTCCTGAGTGGCAAAAGCGACCTTCATGCAATTGGCCTTTCAGCAGCGCCGGTGGAGCGACGATACTCCGAGCTTTGTGGCAGTCCGGCTGTAGTCCGCCACCTATCGGGCGTAGGACGATCGTTCTCTTCGCGATGCGCGATCACGAGATTTGCGATTTGGAAGATCAGATTGCGGGTACCACGATAGCCCACGGATACTTGGTGGCCCGCGCCAAGTCGATCGAATATCGGAAAACCTATGCGATAGAACGGCACTTTCAGCCGACCCGCCGCTTGCCTTCCATGCGAATGCGTGATCAGCAGGTCACAATGCTTTTTTTTGGCAAGTCCTTCCAGATCTTCGAAGTCGCCAATGAGAACCTCCTTGGTTCTGATCCGCTCGATCACTTCCGACTGAGTGGTCGTCACGGCGACGGTCACCTGCGCGCCCATGTCGTGCAGCATGCAGGACAAATCGAACAGAAGGTCTGGCTCAGCCCCGATCGCGAGCTTGCGACCGCCAATATGGAAGTGCGCGTCCAGCATAGCATCGGCGAGCTGACTGCGCTGGCGTCGATATTTCAAGGGTATCGGGCGGCCGCTGATCTCGCTCAAAAACATCATGAATTCGTCGTTCGGGTACAGACCACACAGCCGCTCGAACACACGAAAAGGCACGCCGGTCTTCGCCTTCATGACCTCAGCCGGGCGCCTCATCTGCGCACCGATTGCAATCGTCCACCCTGCGCGCCCCATGCTCGCGATTTCGTCCACGTCAATGCCGCCGATGGTCGTTGACGTAAACTCGTCGGGGACATGCCCGTCGAGGGATCCCGCCAGGTCGGGGAGGAAGGAGGGGCTCAACCCGAAGTCCTCCAGCAAGACACGGAGTTCATCAAGGTCGCCAGGCGTCAGGTGACACCCCGGCAGAACATTCACCCTCAACCGATCCCGCAGGCCATCTGCGCTGGGCCGGTCCACCAGCACCTCGACGAGGCGTGCAACGGCCTTCTCCCAGCCATCCTGAAACGCGCCCTTGAAATCAGGCGTCGAGACATACACCAGTGGCAACTTTGCGAGTTGCGGATGATTGCTCCGGATTAGCTTGAGGTAGGCATCCACATCGTCGCCATTGGTCTCGGTGACACCGGTCGAGCAGATCCCGATGATCTTCGGCTTGGCGCGGTTAGAGATGTTCAGTATCGCCTGCTCGAGATTCTCATAGCCGCCGAGCACGGTCGCGACCTCGCTCATCGCGGTGGTCTGTAGCGGTATTGCTTCTTTGAAATGCCGCACAAAGAGCGTGAGCCCGAAGGATGTGCACCCCTGGGAGCCATGCAGAAGCGGCATCGCCCCTCGCAGTCCCATGAAGGCGTATGCGCCGCCAATCGGCTGGCTCATCTTCAGCGGATTGACCGCGCAGGCTTTTGTTGACGCCGTGACGAAGGCCATGGCGAGTTCCTACTCTGCCGCCTGTCGGATGTCAGATGGCTCGGACACCAACATATCTTGGACGCACGTTTGACAGCAGCCACCACCCACATTGGTATGCTCTCGTACCGCTGCGACGCTCCTCAGGCCGTGCAAGTAAATTGCATCCTCAGCCACGTCCAGATCACCTCTGTTACACGCGCAGATCTTGTTGGCACTGCGCGCAGTTTCGGCGCGCGCCGGATCGCAGGCGCTTGCGGCCATCGGCGATTGCATCTGCTCCCCCGCCTTGGCCGATGCCTCCCATGGAGCTGGTCGACGCAGCTGCTCCCACATCGGATTGGAGAGCGACTTATCGATCTCCTCCACCAACTTGACCATTCCGGCATAGCCCATATAGGCGTGGCAACGCTCCTGGTTGATATCGAGCCACGGCACCGCCGCCTTCAGCGCGACAAACTGCGACTTGCCGCCTGATAGCATGATGTCCGCTTTTGCGTCCTTCAACATCTTGTACATTTCGCCCGCGGTCATGTCTTCGATCATGTGGACATCATGCCCGATGAGTTCCTTGATGCGCTCCTTGTCTTTCCTGGTCGATTTCTTCACACTGGTTCCGACCAACTCCAGCCCGGCTTGCCGGAGTGCCGCAACGACCGACCATGACTTGACACCGCCCGTCATCAACAAGACTTTTTTGCCCCCGAATCGTGACTTGTACGGCTCGATGGCAGCCCACGCCCGCGCTTCCTCGCGCGCGATCACCGCTTCGGCGCGCCCGAGCAAATCTGTCGGCGCGCCGCGTTCAACTAATAAGCGGGCGAGCTGGCGTAGCGATTCGCTTGAATCCTGAATACCGTAGAACGACCCCTCGAAGAATGGGATCCCGTAACGTTGCTCCATCTTGCGTGCCACGTTGATCATGGACCTTGAGCACACCAACATCGCCGCCCTGGCGCGATGAGATGAAGCTACCTCTCGATACTTACCATCGCCGGATATGCAACAGAGAATTCGCACTCCGAGCTCGTCTAGCAATGGCTTCACTTGCCAGAGCTCTCCCGAAAGGTTGTATTCTCCAATCAGATTGATGTCGTACGGCGTGGTGTAGTCCGGTTCTCGCGTCCCGATCACATAGTCGAGCAAGGCCTCGCCGGCGAGCTTGTTGCCGAGGTTTTTCGAACCGACGAAGCCAGGAGAATTGATCGGGATCACCGGCTTTGCGAATCTTTGAGATGCTGCCTTGCAGACTGCGTTGATGTCATCGCCGATCATCGCCGGGATGCAGGTTTGATAGACGAAGATGGCTTGCGGATCGTACTTGTCGATGATCTCCTTGATCGCTTTGCAAAGCCGCTTCTCGCCTCCAAAAACAATATCGGTTTCGCTCAGATCGGTTGTGAATGCGGTACGCCACAGATCCGAGCCGGACGACGCCGCGCCGCGATTGTCCCAGGAATTGCCCTCGCACGCGATCGGACCATGTACCAAGTGAGCGACATCGGTGAACGGCTGCAGTGCAACCTTCGCGCCATCGAAAGCACAGCCGCCAGCAGCGCTACCCGGCTGCAACTGTCTAGTGCAGCCCTTCCTACGCTCAGCCTCCGACTTACTGCCATTCTTGGCGCAGCCCGGCTCGTCGAACATATTCTGGACCGTGGCCGCTAGTGACCTCATCCTGCTTCCTCTCAGGGCAAATAAATTGCAT
Organism: Bradyrhizobium sp. CCBAU 45384; assembly: GCF_028128665.1. Classification (NCBI taxonomy): domain Bacteria; kingdom Pseudomonadati; phylum Pseudomonadota; class Alphaproteobacteria; order Hyphomicrobiales; family Nitrobacteraceae; genus Bradyrhizobium; species Bradyrhizobium sp. CCBAU 45384. The sequence goes on along the minus strand of NZ_LBIZ01000109.1, from coordinate 75,006 downwards.
TCGACCTTCACATGCTCGTGCCATCGTCCTGTGCTTGGGCGATGGCACCTGTAGTTGCTCATCAACGAATGATGTCGAAGCTGTAGTCCGTCTTGCCAAGCGCGTTGGTCTTCTTGTCGATCTCGTCGAAGATCTTGTCCAGGATCTTCACCAGTACATTCAGACCGCCCTGATAGCCCCATACGGGTGAGCGGTGATGGTGATGCCGGTCAAAGATCGGAAAGCCGATGCGGATCAGTGGCGTTCCGGTATCACGCTCGAGGTACTTTCCGTAGGTGTTTCCAATCAGATAATCGACAGGCTCGGTGAACAAGAGCGAGCGCATGTGCCAGAGGTCTCGACCCGGATAGACTTGGCAGCCCTGCCCAAATGGCGAGCTTGCAAGCAGCGCCTGCATTTTTTCCTGCCACGCTTTATTGCCGTTGGTGGAAAGCACATGAATCGGTTCAGCGCCCAGTTCGAGCAGAAACGCAGCCAATCCATAGCAAAGATCCGGGTCACCATAGATCGCGAACTTCTTGCCGTGAACATGAGCGCTGGAGTCGGCGATGGCATCAACCAGGCGACCACGTTCTCGCGCCAGTTGCTCGGGAATCTCCTTGCCGCTGATGCGTGACAACGCGACGATAAAGTCATCCGTTGCGGATAAGCCCACCGGATAGTTGAAGGATACAACGTCCTGGCCGTGCTCCGCCACGAATGTCAGCGTTTTCTCTGTGCACCACTGCTGCATGGAAATAGTCGCCTTGGCGTGAATCGCGTTCGCCGCATCCTCCAGCGTCGTACCACCTTCATACATCCGGAATTCGCCGTCTGTCGGGGTATCGAACACTTCAGAATTGTCGGCGAGAATCGTGTGGTCGATACCCATCAATTCTAAGATGCGCTTGATCTCGCGAAGGTTACCGACGGTATATCCATCGAATCCACCAATGATGTTGATCGCCCCATTCGGTTTGCGCTCCAGCTTCGGGACTGTTCCGGCCTTTCCGTCCCAAAAATGCTCCAGAATGCCCTTGAGCGCATTGTCATAACCAGTGACGTGGCTGCCGACGAACGCCGGCGTGTGGGCGAACGGCACGTCGAAGTCCGCCGGAACCGAGCCTTTTTCTTTCGACGTCTTGATGAAGGCGTTGAGGTCGTCGCCGATCACCTCTGCCATGCAGGTTGTGGAAACCGCAATCATCTTGGGCTTGTACATGTTGTAGCTGTTCGCGAGCCCGTCGGTCATGTTGTTCAGACCGCCGAATACGGCAGCGTCTTCCGTCATTGATGAAGAGACACAGGAGCAAGGCTCCTTGAAGTGCCGCGATAGATGACTGCGGTAATAGGCCACACAGCCTTGCGAGCCGTGGACGAAGGGCAACGTGCGCTCAAACCCAACAGAGGCGAATACGGCGCCAAGCGGCTGGCAAGCCTTGGCCGGATTTACCGCTAGCGCCTCCCGCGCAAAGTTCTTTTCGCGATATTCGGCGGTTTTCGTCCATTCCTTGATACGTTCGACCTCGGCAGGATCGCGAGGATTCTCGAATATCTTCTTCTTGGCCAGCATCTGCTGGTATTCTGGATCGCGGAACAGTTCGACATGATCGAGTACGTGCTCGGCACTTTGCGCCATTGGTGAAATCCTTCACTATCGTCTTGTATCGCCCCGGCTTTCCCAGAGAGCGAGATGAATTGCTCTATTCTGCAGCCTGGAGCTTGGCGCTCGAAGTTTCTTTCCAGGGCGCCTTCGTTTTCTTCCAAACCGGCGAGTTGACGGCCATGTCCATGTCACGCGCAAAGATCGCAAAGCCGTCATAACCGTGGTAGGGGCCCGAATAGTCCCACGAATGCATCTGTCGGAATGGCACACCCATCTTTTGGAAAACGTACTTTTCCTTGATGCCCGAGCCGACAAGGTCAGGCTGGAGCTTTTCGACGAAGCGCTCGAACTCGTAGCCATTGACGTCATCATAGATGAGCGTGCTGTCCTTCACGTAGTGCTGAGCTGTGCGCTGATAGTCGTCGTTGTGACCGAATTCGTATCCGGTGCCAATTACTTCCATCCCTAGGTCCTCATATGCGCCAATAACATGACGCGGACGGAGCCCGCCGACGTACAGCATCACCGTCTTGCCCTCCAGGCGCGGTCGATATTTGGCGATCACCGCATTCACGAGCGGCTCGTACTTCTCGATCACCCGTTCGGCGCCTTCCTTGATCTTGTCGTCGAAATAACCCGCAATCCTGCGCAGCGACTCTGCGATCTTTGAAGGTCCGAAGAAATTATACTCGCACCAGGGGATACCGAACTTTTCTTCCATGTGGCGGGAGATGTAGTTCATTGAGCGATAGCAATGCAGGATGTTGAGCTTTGCTTTCGGCGTTGCTTCGAGCTCTGCCAGCGAGCCGTCGCCGGACCACTGCGCGATCACGCGCAGGCCCATCTCCTCCAGCAGAATTCTTGATGACCACGCGTCGCCACCGATGTTGTAGTCTCCGATGATCGCAACATCGTACGGCGTCGGCTCAAACTTTGGTTTGCCGTCGCCCTCGATGTGGCCGAAAATCCAATCGCGCACCGCATCGTTAGCGATGTGATGGCCTAGTGACTGCGACACGCCCCGGAAGCCCTCACAGCGGACCGGCACGATGGTTTTGCCGCCATATTCCTTGGATTTCGCCCTTGACACGGCCTCAATATCGTCGCCGATCAGCCCTATCGGGCATTCCGATTGGATCGTGATGCCGTTGTTAAGTGGAAACAGCTCTTGAATTTCATCGAGGATTTTGTGCAGTTTTTTGTCTCCGCCGAATACGATATCCTTTTCCTGGAAGTCGGAGGTGAACTGCAGAGTGACGAAGCTATCGATGCCCGTCGTGCCGACGTAATAGTTGCGTCGCGAGCCCCACGAATACTGACCGCAGCCGACCGGGCCATGGCTGATATGAACCATGTCCTTGATTGGTCCCCAGACCACTCCCTTTGACCCTGCATAGGCGCAGCCTCTGATCGTCATCACGCCAGGGATGGATTTGATGTTGGACTTCACCCCGCAGTCTGACTTGCCGGCTTGGTGAACGTTGAGGTGCTTGGCACGCCGTTTCGCGGTTTTTTCCGGATAGACCTTAAGCACCTCCTCGATCAGCTCTTTGTTGCGAGCCCTGATTTCTGCGATGCTCTGGGTCGTGGCGAGACTCATCTGATGTCCTTCAAAGGTTTGCTGTTGCGAGGGCGGCTTCTTGACCCAAGTTTTGCAACCAGCATGCCAGCGTCTCGTCAGCACAAAAAACCGAACAATCAAAGTTGCTTAGCGCGCCTCGTGCGGGAAAAGATGTGTTGTTGCGAATCCGACATCGCACTTTGCGCGGAGAACTCTTGGTTCGGGCCTGTTCGAAAGGGAACAAGGTGGGCTGTGCGTCAAATTCCCTACGCAGCTCTCGAGCGTATTCGACACTGCAGTACTCTGGGATCGAAGGCTGAAGGCGGCTGCAAGGCCGGCGACCGACACAGGCTTGCCACTGCTATCTATGCTTACTGAGACCTACGGGTGCTCGCCTGCTGCAATGCTGGTGAGGTGCGCGATCGCGTCCTCCAGAGCTCTATGCGAGCGGCCTCGCCGCGTGAATGTCGTAGGCTCGCCGAGAGCCGCGCTTGATCCGGGGCACGCACGAGCACATCGATCTCTCCGCGTGCATTGAAAAGTCCAATGGACCCACGGCACGTTGCCAGCACGCCAAATTGTTGAGCAGCGGCATCGCACAGTACGCCCGCTCCGCTACACCGGCGTAGCCCATGATGGTGGAAATATCATGCGCATGCAACCCTCCATATCAAAACGAAATGATCGGCCCCTCCTCGGCCAGAGTCCCGCTGACGCGCACGAAATTGGTGTCCGCCAGCTTCTCCTGCGCGTAAGCGATTGCCTGCGGATCTGCAGTGCAATCGATAGCCGCGCCTAGAGCGATGGCTTCGGCGATCGGCTGCGTACCCGCTTCGAACCGGCGTGGCGGATCGCCATAAATGGCACCGCAACGCGAGACCTCGCGGATCATGTCCCCACGGCCATTAAAGGGCGGCATCGATGCCGGATGCGCAGACTTGCCGTAAGCACACCAATCAGCCGGACCAGACAGTTGTGGCCGGTCATGGCGTAGAAATCGCAGTCGATATCGCAGTCTTCGGCGGACGGATGGACGTATCCTAGCGAGCCGTCGACCAGCACCGGATACCGCGGGCATGCGCGTCCCCACCGCGTCTTACACCGGCAACATCGCGCAAGAGCACGCGACATTTGTGTGATTGCAACCATCGTCGTGCGCGGGCTCAGGAGTCGCTCAAAATCACCGAGCAGAAATTGCCGTCACCGACCGCTGGGGGCCCATTTTGTCACTGCGCCAGGAAGCATCGGCCGACGTGTAAGAACTCATACGTCTAACAGACAAATATCAAGCTGACGACAGCGAGCAGAGCGTGGGTTTGCGGGAGAACCACAATCAATTCGCGTTTGCCTTCTTTAAGGACTGGCGGAAATCTACGATTGCTTCTCCATCCTCGAACGAACCGATCATCGAAGTGGCGGCAATCCGCGCGGTTACGCAAGCCACCGCAAACTCGGGCCTGCGACTGAGTAAAACAGGAGATGGATCGAAAACGCGGCGGCTGTCGAGTATCTCCATAAATTCGTGCGGGAGCGCCTCTCATCGGCTACTCCACCTTTGACGGCACGCATGTATCGGGCACCGGGCAAACGACGGCGCATTGCGGCGCGTCAAAATGGCCCTCACATTGGGTACACTGGGACGCATTGATCACATATATGTCATTCTTCAGGCTGATCGCGGCGTTAGGACACTCGAACTCACACGCACCGCAGACGGTGCACTGGGATGCGATTATCTTGTAGGCCATCACTGCGATTCCATGAGCAAAGTGCGGGACAGTTTCTTACTATCAAGTCTTGTGCCAGACAGTTTGAGCTTGGTTTGTCTGAGTATTTTCCATAACGCAAGTCGCTGCCTCGACACGGTGTCGCAGATTGTACAAGGGGCCTGACAGCAGCTTGATCTCGATACTGTGGCGTCCGCATAGCGGGAGTCATCGCCGGTCCGCGCCTCACTGCCAGTCGGAAAGCGCGCGGCGCTCCAGATAAAGTCGCTCCGGAAATGCGCGTCCCCCGGGCACCCGCGGGACGCATTCTCAATTGCCTTGGATTATCCGGCAACACCGGAAATCATAGGCGCCGTATGGGTGAAAGTATATTGTCTTCCCATCGTGCGGGCGACTGAAGCCAGGCGTTCGTCTGGTGATCTTCCGCTTCGCCCCGCGCTAGAAATAAATGCCGGCGGCGCTCAGTGGATCGATGGAGCCAAAAAAAAGGCCACCCGAAGGGGTGGCCTAAGTCAGGGAGGAAACGCCCATGAGGGCCTCTAGGATCAGGCCGCAGCCTGTTCGATCGGTGAGAAGGGTAGCCCGAGGCTCTCGGCCACGGCTTTGTAAGTTAGCCGGCCCCGATGGACGTTGAGACCTGCGCGCAGATGTGCATTTTCGAGTACGGCGGAAAAACCGTTGTTGGCCAGAGCCAAACCGAACGGCAGGGTCGCGTTATTGAGTGCCTGGCTCGAGGTCAGCGGTACGGCACCGGGCATATTGGCTACGCAATAATGAATGACTCCATCCACTTCGTAAGTTGGATCAGCGTGAGTGGTTGGGTGCGATGTCTCAAAGCAGCCGCCCTGATCGATAGCGACGTCCACGAGCACCGCCCTCTTGCGCATCGAGCTCAGCATGCTCCGGCGGACCAACTTCGGGGCGCTCGCACCTGGGACGAGCACCGCACCAATCACCACGTCCGCCGCAAATACCTCTTCCTCCACGGACTCGATGGTCGAAAACCTGGTGCGAACGCGGCCTTTGAATAGCTCGTCCAGCTCACGGAGCCGGATTATCGAACGATCGATGATGGTCACTTCTGCTCCCAGACCGACCGCCATGCGCGCCGCGTGCGTACCGACGACGCCACCTCCAAGGACTACGATTCGGGCAGGCTGAACCCCGGGCACCCCACCGATCAGCAGCCCTCGCCCGCCTGTACTCCGCTTTAGGGCGCTACCCGCCGCTTCAATCGCAAGCCGACCCGCGACCTCGCTCATCGGCGCCAGCAGTGGAAGACCACCATGCGCATCAGTTACGGTCTCATAGGCGATCGCGGTGCATCCAGATTTCAAGAGGCCGGCAGCTTGATCCGGGTCCGGGGCCAGATGCAAATAGGTGAATAGGATGTGATCCTCGCGCAGCTGGGACCATTCGGCCGGCTGAGGCTCCTTAACCTTTACGATCATCTCGCTCGATGCGAATACCTCAGCCGCGGAAGTTAGAATCGTTGCGCCAGCATTGCGATAATCGTCATCGGTTGCGCCAATGCCAGCGCCGGCATCAGTCTCGATCATCACGCGGTGGCCGGCTGCCACGTATTCTCGGGCAGCTCCAGGGGTCAGGCCGACGCGATATTCGTCCGCCTTGATTTCCTTCGGAACTCCGACCTTCATTTAAAACTCCCTGCCTGACCCGCTCTTTCTATCGGAAGCGTGCAGAGATATCGCGACGCAGCCGACAAAATGGCGCAGGAATTCAGCGATATTTTACAGGCTTCGCAGGATTTCAAACCCACGGGGGGGGGCCGGCAGATCGTGCAGTCCTGTTCGCTGAGCCTAACCGTCGAAAACTGCGCCATAGCGATCAATCGTTCCGAATTACGGTCTCGCCCCGGCAGAAAAGTTAACAACGGTATCCAGCCTCGCCGAACTTCTCACGCTGCAAAGATGGCAAGTTGCCAACTAGGCAGGATTGCCTACCAAGTGATGTGCTTGTCGAGCTGATGGCTAATCACTATTGATACTAATCTCTGCCAAAAAAAACGTTGCGCAGCCTACTCAACAGATCCGAGGCAATTGTTCGCCCCACAGCCAGTCGACGATTCGTCGCCCGCCGAAATCGTTCGTCATCTGAACAAATTTGTGATCGTCAGCCACCGCCTCACCAATATCAGCCGCATTGGACCCGAGCGGGTGCGCCTTCATGGCTGCAAGAACGGCATCGGCCAAATCAGGCGCCACGATCGCAACGAGCTTGCCTTCGTTGGCGACATGGATCGGATCGAGTCCAAAGAGCTCGCAGCTAGCCGCAACCTCAGGCTTCACCGGAATGGTTGATTCCTGCAGAAGAAACCCGAGGTCGGACTGATGCGCAATCTCGTTGAGAGCAGCAGCGAGCCCACCGCGCGTTGGATCCCGCATCACCCGGATGCCGCCACCACCTGCGGCCAGCATGCCCGCTACGAGACTATGCAACGCTGCTGAGTCCGAGACGATTTCGGTTTGAAAAGCGACGTTCTGACGTTTTGACATGATCGCCACCCCGTGATCGCCGAGGCTACCTGACAGCAGCACACGATCCCCGACCCTTGCCTTGTCGGCGGAGAGATCGAGCCCTCCGGCCACCAGCCCGATCCCGGCCGTAGAGATGAACAGACCATCCGCCTTGCCCCGCTCTACGACCTTGGTGTCCCCGGCTATGATGTAAACGCCGGCCCCTCGCGCCGCCGCGCCCATCGAATCCGCGATCGCCTTGAGATCGGAAAACCGGAAACCCTCCTCGATAATGAAGCTGGCTGACAAATAGAGTGGGCGCGCGCCGGACATCGCGACATCATTGATCGTGCCGTGCACAGCCAAGGACCCGATATTGCCGCCGGGAAAGAACAGCGGCGAAACTACATAGCCGTCCGTCGTCATCACCATCCTGCCTGCCGAAACTTCAAACGCCGACTGATCATTGCAACGGGCGAGCCATTCATTACCGAAGGCCTGGTGGAAAAGGCCGGAGATCAGCTGTGCCATGGCACGGCCTCCCGATCCGTGGGAAAGTTCAACGCGTCCGTTCTCCAGGTCGAGGTTGCGTTGATAGGCTTTCACGCTCATGACGTCTGCCTCACCTGCTCATCTCGAACTCGGCCATAGGTCCAATACGCCGCACAAGCGCCTTCTGATGACACCATGCAGGCCCCTATGGGCGTTTCCGGCGTGCAGACATTTCCAAACAACGTGCAATCGACCGGCCGTTTGGCGCCACGCAGGATCGCGTAGCACTCACAGGCCGGATTGTCTGCGACACGCATGTCGTGGATCGCAAAACGCGTCTCGGCGTCGAACTTTGCGTAAGACCGCTTAAGTTTCAGTCCGCTGTTGGGTACGAGTCCAAGCCCACGCCATTCAAACTGCTCACGCAATTCGAATACTTGCGATACCTTCTCCTGGGCGCGCCGATTGCCATCGCGTGTCACTGCACGGCTGTATTGGTTTTCCACCTCATAGCGGCTTTGGTTCACCTGCCGCACCAGCATCAGGATAGCCTGCAGCACGTCGAGGGGTTCGAATCCGGCGACCACGATCGGCTTCTCGAACTGTTCCGCCAGGGGCTCGTAAGGCTGCGTACCGATAATGGTGCTGACATGTGCAGGCCCGATGAAGCCGTCAATGCGGACCCCGCCTGTGTTGCGGATCTTGGGGTTCTCGAGAATGCTGTGCATCGCAGAGGGTGTAAGCACGTGATTGCAGAACACGCTAAGGCCCTCCAACCGCTTGTTCTCGGCAATGCGGATCATGACCGCCGACGGGGGTGCCGTGGTCTCAAATCCGATGGCAAAGAAAACCACCTCACGGCCCGGCGTCTGTTCGGCGAGCCGGATAGCGTCGAGGGTCGAGTAGACCATCCGAATGTCGGCCCCGAGCGCTTTAGCTCGCAACAGGGACTGTCCTTGCGACCCGGGCGCCCGCATCAGGTCGCCGTAGACGCACAGCGTGACCTCTGGTCGCTCGGCGAGCCGGATCGCCATGTCGATACGGCTCGCCGGCAGAACGCAGACGGGACAACCGGGCCCGTGGATCATCCGGACGTTCGCGGGCAGCAGATCTTCCAGTCCGTGGCGGGAGATGGCATGAGTGTGTCCACCGCAAAATTCCATGAACCTGTAGGCTCTTTGTGAACTGACCTCAGCGTCAATCGCACGCGCAAGTCCCTGCGCGATGGTCTTGTCGCGAAATTCGTCAAAATATTTCAAGATCGGCATTCCTGCGCAGCGTTGCCTAGCTCCTGCAGGAGCTCTAACGTGCGTTTGGCTTCTGTCGGATCGATCTTAGCGAGCGCATAGCCGACATGGACTAGGACGCAATCGCCGACGTCAAGCTCGTCGATGAGGGCAATCGATATCTCCAGGCTGATGCCATCGATGGAGACGAGGGCCATTTCGTTGGGCAGAATTTTGACGATCTTTGCCGGAACCGAAAGACACATATCAGGCAGCTGCTCCCCTGGCGGGCGACTGTTGAGCGATCTGTAGAGCGGCAATCCAGGCCTGGCCAAGGCTCAAACCGCCGTCATTGGGCGGCAGCCGCTGCGGCACCAGCGCGGTAAGACCGGCATTGCTGCAACCGCGCGGGATTTTGTCCGCCAGCACCGCGTTCAGGAAGCAGCCGCCGCTCAGAACCACGGTCTTAACGCCGGTTGCCCGCGCAGAGCGCGTGACCCAGTCGACGCAGGCGGCGGCGAACGTGCCATGAAACAGCCCGGCTCCGCCGGCGACGTCAATGTCATCAGCAATCAACCGCGAGAATAGTGCACTAAGCGACAGCACGCCGCCATCAATGGTCCAGCCGGCTTCCAGAATCGCAGTCTGCCGCACTAGCGCTTCGAGCTTCATCGCTGCTTCGCCGTCATAGCTCTGCAAATTCGCAATCCCCAGCAGCGCCGCTGCCGCGTCGAACAACCGTCCCGCACTGGTCGTGGTGGTCCCGCCCGGCTGGTCGAGCAAGTCCGACAGACCCCCGGCTTGCCGATGCGCCGCAAAGCGCTGCCCGATTTCGTTACCCCGGCCGAGCCCGTGTAATACTGCGCTCGCCATGCGCCACGGCTCGCGGGCTGCACGATCTCCACCAGGCATCTGCAGGGGCGCTAAGTGCCCGATGCGTCGGAACCGCGTCCCTTCGCACAACAATAGTTCGCCACCCCAGTTACCGCCCTCGGAGCCAAAGCCATGGCCATCGAGCACGAGGGCAAGCGCAGGCCCCACATGGCCGTGCTCGGCGATCACTGCGGCAGCGTGTGCGTGGTGATGCTGAACCGCGACCAGCGCGCGGCCATTTGCTTCCGCAAACCGGGTCGAAGCCATATCGGGATGCAAATCATGGGCGACGGCGACGGGCTCCACGTCAAGGCTCGATGTGAGGTGTCGGATCGTCTTCTCAAACGCACGGATGCCTTCGGTCGTATTTAGATCGCCAATATGCTGAGAGACGAACGCTTGGTCGTCCCGCGTGACGGTGACGGTCGATTTCAGTGCCCCGCCGACGGCCAGCACGGGCGGGACGGACTTTGCAAGCCGTATCGGTTCGGGAACATAGCCGCGAGCACGGCGAATGAATTGGGCCCGGCCGGCCACCACCGAAAGCACCGAATCATCAGCACGCGTCAAGATATCGCGATCATGGGTCACGACAAGGTCGGCGACCCCCTTGAGCCGCCGCAGCGCCTGCGCGTTATCGATCAGGAGGGGTTCGCCGCAGAGATTTGCACTGGTCACGACGATGACCGGGCCAGACCCCGCACGCGCCTCCGGCGAGCGAAACGCATGGAAGATGAGATGATGCAGCGGCGCTACGGGCAGCATGACACCCACCCGTGATAAACCAGGAGCTATGGCGGGCGCCAGATTGTTGCGCGATGGCAGGAGGACGATAGGACGTGCTATGGATTCGAGCAGCGTAAGCTCAGCCGCGTTCGCCTCCGCGATTTCGCCAACGCGCTCTATCGAATCGACCATAACTGCGAGCGGCTTCTGAAGGCGGAGCTTTCTCCTGCGCAAACGCTGCACGGCGTCCTGATTACGCGCATCGCAAAGAAGCTGATATCCGCCCAGCCCCTTTATCGCCACGATCTGCCCCCCCGCGATTGCCGCGACAATGGCGCTGATCCCATGGCTGAGCCGAGGACCGCATGCCGGACACGCGATCGCCTCCGCGTGAAACCTGCGGCTCGCCGGATCGGCATAGTCGGCCGCGCAGGCGGCGCACAAGCTAAAAGCGCTCATCACGGTATTGCGACGATCGTACGGAAGCCGTTCGGCGATCGTGTAGCGTGGGCCGCAATGGCAGCAACTGATAAACGGGTAAAGGTAATGCCGATTTTCTGGATCGAATAGCTCGCCGAGGCATTGCGGGCAGACCGCGGCGTCAGCAACGATCTGCGTTGACAATTTGCCGACTTCGCTCGTGCCGATGGAAAAGTCCTTCGCCGCGAGCGCCACAGTCTCCCGAACGCAGATGTGGTCGATGCGTGCCAATGAGGGCGCCTCGAGCGGTAAGGCGGCAACAAACTCCGACGCGCGGCGGCCCTCGACCTCGATGATAACACCCTCGGGGCCATTGATGACAAACCCGGCCAATCCGTACCGCATGGCGAGTCCATAAACGTAAGGACGAAAGCCGACCCCTTGCACTGCCCCGCTCACGCGCACGCGCAACCGTGTTCGGTCGCAGGTGGCTTCGGCGCTCATAGCCTTGTGTCCTCTACGATGCGCCTCCGATCGCTCGCCTGCTTATCGATCCAGTCGTAGAGCGCGCCAAAGCCCTCTCCAGTACGAGCCGAAACGACAAGCACGTCGATCTTTGGATTGACGCGTCTGGCGTATTCGACGGTCTTTCCCAAATCGAAATCAAGCAGCGGCGCCAGATCAATCTTGTTGATCAGCATGAGCGACGAAGCGGCAAACATATCAGGATATTTGAGCGGCTTGTCTTCACCTTCCGTAATCGAAAACACTACGATCTTTCGAGCCTCGCCAAGATCGAAGGCAGCGGGACAGATCAGATTACCGACGTTCTCGATGAAGAGAATACCGCCTGTGAGCGGCGGCAAGTGGCGATAAGCCTCGCCAATCATTGCAGCATCGAGATGGCAATTCTTGCCGGTATTGACTTGAACGGCTGGCACGCCGGCCGCCCGAATACGTTCGGCATCGTTCGAGGTCTGCTGGTCGCCTTCAATGACCCCGACCAGCCGCCTACGTTTCAGCTCGGACACAGCGCGGACCAGCAGTGTCGTTTTGCCTGCTCCGGGACTGGACAAAAGATTAAAGACAAGCAGGTCATCGGCAACGAAGAGCGCGCGGTTGACGGCGGCAATCCCATTATTCTTGCCCAGAATATCGCGCTCGATCTCAATGATCTTCTTTCTGCTCATGCCCACGACCCTTAAACCAGCAGAGCCGGCGCCGCCGCTCGGAAGGGCCTGATGATGGGCCGACCGACGACGGTTATAACTATCGCCACCGTGGCTTGAGAGCGGGGGACTTTGGCCCGGCGGCGGAAGGACAGAATGGCCATCGCAATCGTCTTGTACATGGTCAGCGTATCGCGCGTGGCTCTCCGCATCATCCGCCTCCAAGTGCTTGGTCGACGGCGTTCCTTCCGTGCAGCCGCAAACGGTACACATCAATCGATCTCCAGCTCTTTTACTCGCATCTGTTCGCCGGCAATTACCTGCAATTGATAGCTGCCGCAGCAAGGACAGCACTCACCGCGTCGTGAAATTTCGACACTTTTCGAACAGCTCATGCACCAGGCAACGCCCGGTTGTTCGACGATATTAAGAGCGGCGCCCTCGGCAACGGTTCGCGTTGCAGCGACAGCAAAGCAGAACCTGATCGCTTCCGGCGCGGCGTGACTCAGCGCTCCCATCTCTAAACAGACGCTCCGCACCCGCGTAGAGGATCGCTCCCGTACCCTCTCCTCGACGATCTGAATGATCCCAAGACAAATCGCCATTTCATGCATCGCGAACTTCGCGAAAATTGAGGGTGAACCCGACGCACGGATCGAGCGATGCAATCAGTGCGCGCACTTCATCACAGCGTCGTCGAGCCGTCAGCACCGCCCCGTGCAGGTTCCGTACAAGGGGTCCGCGCCGGTGGAAATTCCACTCCGTTGGCGCAAGGAATTCGAAGCGGGATATCCGGCCTTGAGCATCAAGTTCAACCGCGTGATAGAGACGGCCCCTGGCACATTCGACCGCGGCCGCTGCACGGCCGGGCCCTAGCTTATATCTTTCGATGATCCCATGCTCCGCGGCGTCAATCTGAGCGCCGGCCTCGAGCCAGGCACATAGCCGGACAATTTCAACAATTCTGGCCGTCAGCCGCTCGGCCGCACCGAACGGTCTCAGCAAGAGCGGATCCCGGATCATTTGGCGCGCCCATGGACCCGTCTCGGGCACATGTCCTTCGAGATCGGGACAGTCGCAAAACGTCGAGTCATCTGCGAGCAACCGCTTCGTGATGTTGAGGTCGTCAGCGGCGGACAGGAACGAGTGTCCCGTCGGAGCAGACTTCAGGCCGCCCCCATTAAACGCCGCAACACGACGCGCCAGTGGGCTACCGGACCTGAGCGCGCCCCCCTCATTCGGTACGCCCAGCGCGCCCATCGCAGCGACAATCCGTGCTGTTGCTTCCCGTTGAGGGGGGCCCCAGGCTGGCTGTTCGGAGCGGACAAGCGCTGACAATTCCGACATCAGGGAGCCGATTGCCGCCGCACTGGCGACGTCTCGCGTAAGATGTCCGACAAACAGCCCCCGTACCAAATCTACGATGCGCTCGGTAACGATAAGCGCAATACGATGCTGTTTTGTTGCGAGGGTGATCACTTCGTCGCGCGCGGCTTCGATCGCGGTTAACAATGCGGTTTGCTGCGCAGCCGCACATAACGCGAAGAGCCGCGGCACGACATTGAGCAGTGACGAGGCCGGCTTTCCGGCGAATATCCGCGCCAGCGGCGGCCGGACTCGCGGCAGGATCTCGACCGAGGCGACTACGTCGGCAGCTAGCAATACGCGGACATGGATTTTGTTGCGGGCAGCGACCATCATGCGCAACGCTGCCCCATCATCGCACGCAAGCTATGGCCCATGCACACGCGCTGTCTGCGGGATCCTACCTGACGCCAAATGCCTGAGCGCTTCATGTGAAGTACGCCCTAATGATTTCCTGCAAGCGTTCGGCAGAGTCCTGGAAATCCTCGTCGGCAGCCAACGCAACAATCGGCACGCCCCCAATCTCCACCGTATCAAGGATGATGTTGTCCGTCGAATTGAAGAACTGCACGGACCACACATTCCTAGTCCCGGTCGCCTGCACTCGGCAGGCGCCGTAGCCCCGCAACATGAGATGGACCGGTCCGTTGCCCAAGCTTTGCTGCAGGAATGTCAAGTCGACAATGCTCATTGGTAGCAACGTGAGATTGATCATATGCGCAGCCATGCCAAATCGCCAGGCGCTCGCCCGCTCGCGTATTTCGGCCAGCACCGGTTGAACGTTCATCGCGCCACGCGGCGGCGTGCCAATCACAAGATCGGCGGACGTCAGGTCAGTTGCGGCACGCCGGACAATCTGCGGAATCCCTCCGACCTCAACATATTCGCTTGCCGGCTCGGCCCCGATGCGCACGCGCCAGATTCCTGCAAGCACGGACTCCCGGATTTGCGCCAAACAGCCATCTGGCAGCGCAACCACCCCGGTCACCTCCCCCTCTCCGAGCAATTCGTCAATCAGCTTGCGCTCGACATCGCTGAGATATGCCAGATCGTACAATTGTGTCGGAGCACCGCTTCTCTGACCCCCAACGGCAGCAGCGGCATTTGACAACAGCAAGGTGGCATTCGGATACTTCCTTGCACGTTCGTCGCAATCGCGCCAGACGCGCGTGACGAGCGCACTCGTCGCGGGACGATAAAGTAGATCGAGACATCCAGGCCTAGTCGTAAAGTCGCTCGCCGCCCGGTCGGCGGCGCCGGATACAACGGGGACCGCTGTTTTCACGATGCGATGTTCCATTGTCTGTATTTGCGGGCATTGCCCTTGCCGGCGCCGATGCTGCAGGTGTGTGCCCGATTGAGTGGTCCGGAGATGCGGTTGATCGTGAGCAAACGGGCCGGTATCGTGCTGATTAGGCGGAGTATATCGTGCCTCTGGCATAGGCTCGGCGTCGACGCTCTATGCCGGCCGACTGGTGCGCCACTAGCGCCGCGCGAGGGTACTGCACCTTGCATGCCTGACCGAACAACTTCAGGGAGGAAGAATGCGAACTGGATGATCCGGAGCATATGTAGGAGATGGGCGGCCGACGGCGGCATCACGCTCACCTTCCCGGGAGCGTGCACGGCCAGGCGCGCATCGGCACTGACGCCTTCCACGTCGGACTGAGTGGGTCGTGTCAGACCATGCTGCGCCGGCAACTCCATCACACTTCTTTCTGATAATGTTCGGTTCTGCTAGCAGGCGATTAGCAAGGCGCATGCCAATCACCTTCAGCCGCGGCTCGCGTTCGAACCAACGGCATAGAGCCTGACATTATCCAAGCCAATGTTCCTGCGACCGGAATTCGGGCCGTGAAGAACCCCCATCGGCGCAAGGGAGCGGGGCCGTTAGCGTAGGTGCTCCGGCAATTGCGGCTCGTGACCGATCAAGTCCGCAAAGAAGCGATCGTAGTTCTGACCGTTGAGGCTGGCCTCAAGTCCGTCAAGTGCTTCGGATATCAGCCTTGCTTCATTTTCGTCTAAGAGCCGCACTGCGCTGTCGATATGTACGAGCACCTTGGCTCCTACCGATACATCAGCGAGCAGCATGACGGAAATGCGACGCTGTTCATTGCCATAGTCGCACAGCGCGGTAATACCGTCAGTCTCGACAATCGTCATTGGCAAGCCAAGGCACATGGTCAGTCGCAGGCTTCTAGATCGGCTGCGCTCTCATTTCATAATTCGCATGGTCAATATTGTTCGCCAAAAGCCGTTCGGATGCAGGCAGCGGCGCGCTCCGCGGTTTTGCCGGCGAGTCCCACTGCTCTAGGAGTTCACAAGCGAGTTTAATCGCAGCGGCAATCTGAAAGCGCACCGGCGCGGTCAGCGGACCGCCCCAATTCTCCAGATCCAACGGCTGACAGCCGATAAGAGCGAGCTCTCGCGGGCGGCGTCCAAGCAAATCGGCCGCGCTCAAGACCTCCTGGAAGCCGGTCTGATGCAGGCTCACTTTCTTGGCGCCCGTGAATTTTGGCACTTCGTCATCTCGTACAAGCTTCAACTGCCCGGGCAGCAATCCATAGTCGATAGCATCGAACACGATCAGGCAATCGGCCCGCTCAAGAAAACTGACGAGGTAGAGCCCCTGGGTGCCGCCATCGAGAACGGTGACGTTATCATCGACGTCGTAGCGGCGATGAAACTCCTCGACCGCACGCACACCGAATCCCTCATCGGCCCACAGGATGTTGCCAATGCCGAGTACCAGAATCCGCTTTTTGTCTTTCGGATTGAGCATCCACTTCCCAGTCAATCGCCTAACCCGCGCTCACCTACTTCATAGAAGGGAAGCTGCGGGGCGACATGATGTCTTCCCGGAGCACCGCGGAGATGTGGACCAGCGCGAACATCACGATCACCCATAGGCCGAGATGATGCCAGGTGTGGACGTCCTGGCTATTCGGCCAGAGTGAAAAGACCCAGCCGAACACCTTGTACTGCCAGCTGTCCGTACCGGCACCTTGCCCATAAAGTGCAAAGCCGGTGACGACCATGAATGTGATCGTCTGCGTAAACATGAAGAACATTGCGAGCTGAGCAAGCCGGTTGTGCACGAGGCCCTTCTCAGGCTCAACCGTAAGGAAGGCATACCTGCGAATCTCCCGGTACAATTCCCGCCAAAAGCACCGGCGCCAGAGCGGCACGTAAAAGATTTGTATGGCATCCGCGTTTCCCATCAAAGCCCAGTAGATGCGCAGAAGAAAGCCGACGCTGAGCACATATCCCGCCGAGAAATGAGCAAAGCGGAGATAGCCGAACAGGAAACTGCCGCTTGCCTTTCCCCATATCGCTGGTGTCCCGGTTCCAATAAAATAGCCGGTTAAACTCAGTACGAGAATCGCAGCCGCATTAACCCAATGCCAGAGTCGCACCGGCGCACAAATGTAGGCGACGCCACCGCCCCTCCTTCGAGCAGTCGGTACCGCATCGACGGCGGCAAGAAGCTTCTGAGCCCTGTCCTGCATGGACCTAACGAACTTTGACCGAAGCCATTTCTTGGCCCTCAGCACTCATCACGTGCGTCGAGCAAGCCAAGCACGGATCAAAGGAATGGATGGTGCGCAAGATCTCCAGAGGCCGCTGCGGATCGGCCATCGGGGTACCGATCAGGGAAGCTTCAAAAGCGCCAATATTGCCCTTCGAATCGCGAGGAGATCCGTTCCACGTCGTCGGCACGACACATTGATAATTGTCGATCTTACCGTCCTTGATCTTAATCCAGTGCCCGAGCGCACCGCGAGGCGCTTCAGTGAACCCGTAGCCTTTGGCTTCCTTGCGCCAGCTTTCCGGGCTCCACCTGCTGATATTGGCAGTTGCCGTATCGCCCGCCTTGATGTGGATTACGAGCTTATCCTGGAAATAGCGCATCTGATGGGCCGCCCACTGGCATTCGAGCGCCCGCGCCGCAGTACGGCCAAGCGTCGAGAACAGCGCAGTCACAGGAAGATTGAGCCCCTTTAGCAGTCTCTCGGCTGGGTCCTTGAACTCGGCTTTGCCTTGCGCATAGCCGAGGATGTATCGCGCCAACGGCCCGACCTCCACGGCGCGGCCGCGCCAGCGCGGCGCTTTGATCCAGGAATATTTGCCGCCTTCGTCGAGTTCCTTAATATCTGTCTTGCTGCCTTTGAGTCTTGGCCCAAGTTCAAAACTCGGCTCGGTAATACCATCCCACGGATGCAGTCCACAGCAATCGCTGGGGTATTTATACCACGAATGCGCGACGAACTCCTGGATCTGTTCGGGGTCACCATGGTCGATCGGCAGTATCTCCTTGAGATTGCCATCAAGAATGACCCCGCGCGGCAGCTTAAGACTCTCGGCGGAACAGTCATTTGCCTTTTCAGGGATGTCGCCATAGGACATCACGCTTTTGCTCGAAAGACCACCGCCGTGGAGCCAGTCCCTATAGAACGAGCAGATCGCGGTAACGTCGGGCAGGTAGACCTGCTCGACGAACTCGATCGAGCGGTCGATGATCGAGGACACAATGTTTAGTCGCTCCATGTTGATCGCGCCCACCGCACCGATTCCCTCGACGTTGATCGCGCACGGCACGCCGCCCACCAGCCAGTTTGGATGCGGGTTCTTGCCACCATAAATAGCTTGGATCTTGACGATCTCCTTCTGAAAGTCGAGCGCTTCCAGATAATGGGCGACCGCCATTAGGTTCGCTTCCGGTGGCAGTTTGTAGGCCGGATGCCCCCAATAGCCATTCTTGAACGGACCGAGCTGACCTGATCCGAAGAATTTGGTCAGCCGGATCTGCAAATCCTTAAAATAGCCCGGAGATGACAGCGGCCAGGGCGAGATAGACTGCGCCAGTGTAGAGGTCGAACTGGGATCGGCCTTGAGCGCGGAGACCACGTCGACCCAATCCAACGCATGGAGGTGATAGAAATGTACGAGATGATCGTGCACGAGCAGGCACAGCTGCATGATGTTTCGGATTGAATTGGCATTCTCCGGAATCGTAATTCCTAGTGCATTTTCAACCGCGCGCACGGAGGTGAGCGCATGGGTGCCGGTGCAGACCCCGCAAATCCGCTCGGTGAACGCCCAGGCGTCACGCGGATCGCGCCCGCGCAGGATGACTTCGATGCCACGCCACATCGTCCCGCTTGAGACCGCATTGCAGATCACATTCTCGGAATTGAGATTGGCTTCGATGCGGAGATGGCCTTCGATCCGCGTCAGCGGATCGATAACGATACGCCTGCCGGAACGATCGAGATTGAACCCATTCGGCGTCTGAACGGCCACCGTCGTCGCCTCCTCAACTTGGCTTGCCTTTGTCGGCTCGGAGATCCGGCCGGTGGGTCAACCGGTTCAGGGCGGTGACCGCCGCATGGGCAGCGACGGTTAGCCCCACCACGCCGGCAGCGGCCATGCCGATCTCGTCGGCGTTCTCTTCAATGCCGAACTGCTTGATAGTTGTAAGTCGGTCGTAAAATGACCCTTTATCCCAGAAGCTGTCCTCGGAGCAGCCGAGGCAGCCGTGGCCGGATTGAATGGGAAATGAAACACCGCCGTTCCATCGAAGTGCCGAACAGGCGTTGTAGGTGGTCGGCCCCTTGCAGCCCATCTTGTACAGGCAATAGCCCTTGCGTGCATTGGTGTCGTCCCACTCTTCGACGAATTGGCCTGCGTCGAAATGGGATCGCCGATAGCACTTATCGTGAATGCGCTCGGAATAAAACATACTTGGGCGCCCTTGGCGATCAAGCTCCGGAAGCTTTCCGAACGTGGTGATGAAAGTCACGAGGCTACTCATGACCTCTGCGACAGGAGGGCACCCAGGCACCTTGATGATCTGCCTATTGGTGATCACCTTATCGATCGGCACTGCGCCAGTCGGATTTGGCTGGGCCGCTTGCACGCATCCCCAGGACGCACACGTGCCCCAAGCGACGATGGCCATTGCCTCTTCCGCCATCGACGTGAGCTTTTCAACGAACGGCTTGCCGCCGTCAATGCAAAACATGCCATCTTCGTTCAACGGGGGATTGCCTTCAACGGCGAGCACATACCCGCCTTTGTACTTGGCACGGGTTTCCTCCAGGATGGCCTCAGCCTGGTGTCCTGCCGCCGCCATGATCATATGGTCATAGTCGAGCGAAATCATCGACAGCAGCGCGTCTTTGATCAAGGGATGGGCCGAGCGGATAAAGCTTTCCGAGCAGCAGGTACACTCGAGCCCGTGCAGCCAGATGACGGGCACACGCGGTTTTGTTTCCAGGGCGTGCGCAATTTTGCTTGCGGTGAGCGGACCAAGTCCCAAGCTCGCGGCCGTCAAACTGCAGAATTTGTGGAAGCTACGACGCGTGATACCCTGGCGTCTGATCACGCTGTAGAACGTTTCCCTTCCGTCACCCATGAAACCGTCCATGCGAGTTGTCGCCCGCCGTTACGAATTGATGACGCTCAGCAAGAAACAGGCCAGCGAAGCGAAACACTTGAAAGATACCAAGCCGCCGCTTCGAGGTCTTCGGATTGTCGAACCCCACCAGCGCCCCCGAAGCTGGAGGATTGATCTGTCAGCTCATGTTGTCTAGTTTTTGAGAGTTGATGTGAGCACTTCAAAAAATCAGCACTATAGTTCACCCTTGCAGGGGACACGCTCCTGCACAACCGCGACATTTGTCATGCCGATCGTTGAATAGAATTGGTTCAGTTGACGGCGCCGCGTTGCCCCCCGCCTCAATCAGACTTGCCGATTACAAGGATGCATTGAAGCGGTCATAGTCGCAACTATGCAGGGAGCCCGTACCAAAGTGACTGTCGAGCGAGGAAGAGAACCCGCAATGGGCTGAGCTGTGGTGCGCCCGCTGATTCGCTTTAGGTCTGCTTCGATCTGATCTGCCCCTTGGTTTCACCGCGCTTCGTCGCGCGGCTTCGCGACGGCGCCGTGTGCGGCGACAGACTTGACGTTTACAGCTATCACCTCGGAGCCTTCATCGCGCAAGCCAATCGTTAGCAAGGCGCGACGTCTTGGCGCATCGCGACACCCACCTTGCTTGAGGGAGCTTCTTCGCAATGCGGAGGCAATTGCGTTTTTGAAGCATGCTGCGATTCGTCTGACGCCGATAGAAAGCCACGTCGCCTACTTTCAGTCGGCATCGACCCGTGCTAGCAATACTGTCCGCCGACTACACCAAATGGTTCATCGCGCCTTTCGGCTGAAAGCGAATTATCGGGTTATCGGAGCATAGACGATATACTGGACTTGTTCGCGGTAATACTTCCGGATTTCTCCGGGCGCCGCCGTTCCGACCACCGCGACCAGACGCTCTTTTGCATCGCAGAAAAATTGTGTCCCGTAGGCGCCAGTCCATGTGACCTCACCTGGATTGCCGGAACCGCCGAGAGCCCTCGTTAAGCGTTCCAGCCACCCCGAGCCCGAAGCCGAAGCCGGCACGGTGCGTCTCCACATTGGCGACCTTATTTTTGATCCTGGCTCGGGGTGGCCGGGAGTCATGTGACGCACCGTCCTCGGACCAAGAATGCGCCGCCCATTGAGCTCGCCGCCGTTGAGCAGCATTTGTCCAAATGCGCACCAAGTCACCGACTGTCGCAAATCCGCAGGCTCCCGCGCTGTCAAAATTCGTTGGAATTTCGAGGAGCTCAATCTCTTGTGGTTTTCCCGTCAGCGGGTCGTGTGGAAATGGATGCGCCAGGCGCGCGTTGCGATTCCGACAAATGGAAAGTGGCATCTTGCATTTCGATTGGCTTCCACAAGTTGCTCGCAAGATAGTCGCCCAATGGCTGTCTGCTGACTTGTTCCACGACAGCTCCCAGCACATCGGTCTAGAGAAGCCTTGCGAATTCTGTCTCCGGTTGATGTGCTAGCGGCAGCTTGGCAATGGTTTCGATGAAAGCCTGCTTACCATCCCTTAGTGGCGGAGCAGCGAAATCGGGATAGAGACGCGCCACCTGGTCTGAGCTATTGGGGGGCGCGCCATCGGTGAGCCCAGATGTGTAGCGGTAAAGATCGTGGATCAAGATCGAAGAATTCTGCGTTTGAAATTTCAATGAACCGTCATGCTGTGGCACCCCCACCTTCATGCCTGCGAATTCCGGATAGTAATCCGTATGCCTTGCCTGCAAAGGCAGGCGACCTGCTCCATGAGGATAAGACCCGCAACGGCCACCATCGGCTTGGTCATAGAAGCAAGCGCGAATTTCGCGTCGAGCCGCATCGACCTTCCTTTTGCCGGATTGAGTTGTCCGGTCGCCTTGTAGTTAATCAGCTTGCCGTCTCTGGCGAGAGCAACCGCGCCGGCACGCGTTTACTCGCGATCTCCCGAGCTTAGAACTGGTCTAGCTTTGCAAGGCGCTGCCGAGAAACGCCGACGTCATCGGCCTTCGCTTTGGGGCAGAGGCGCGGACTGCACTCAATTGAAGCCGATTGCGGCTGCCGCTGCGACCATAACAAGGTTGTTCATTGTAGCCCCGAAAGGACGGATGGATCCGGTTTTGTAATATTGCGGCCCGGCGCTGTCGGATATATGTGGCTAGCAAGCCTCGGATGATTCGGTGCCTCGCCTAGCACTATGTCTGTCGATGATGGCTAAGGTGAAGATTGTCGCAAGGGCGAACAGCACCATACCAGCGGCAACCACACTTGCCTCGTGCCAACGCGACGCTTGGACGTAGTCTACGACGTAAGCCGATAACACCTTGGTGCGGCCAGGAATATTGCCGCCGATCATCATCACGACGCCGAATGTGCCGATGGTATGCGAAAATCCGAGCACGGCTGCTTTGACAAGCTCCAGTCGCGCTAGCGGCGCGCTGATGGCAATGAAGGCATACAATGGCGAGACACGCCCTGTCATTTCCAACGGGTGATCGCCGACCGCAACAAAGGCGCTACGTATCGGCTGCACGACCAATGGCAGCGCCGAGAGCACCGATCCGACCACGATACCCGCGAAGGTAAAAGCGAGCGTGCGCCCGCCCCAGAAAGAGGCGAGAACGCCACCCGGTCCGTCGGGGCCGAGCAAAACGAGTACGCAGAAGCCGAGAGCCGCTGGAGGTAGCACCAGCGGAAGTGCGATCATCGCGGCCACCGCCTCGCTCAAAAAAGTCTTTGAGCGGGCTAGCCACCAAGCGAGGGGCACACCAATCACGAGGAGGATCACGGTCGTCACGCTAGCGAGCTCGATCGTGAGCGCAATGGATTGCGAAATTTCTGACGAATCGATATTCACGTGCGTCGGCCCGCCGGTGAGCGCAGGTCGCCGTATCGTGACGGTGGTCGCCTGCATGTACGGCTCATCCAGAGATGCGGCGCGAATAGCCATTTGGTAGCGCGGCAACTCGTTGGGGCCGCCGAATTCACGCGCCTCGCTTCTGCGAGCAAGAGCAGCATCACAAGGCTCATCGACAATTCCTGTGACAAGTACGCCTCGATCCACCCGACGGTGGCAGCTTCTCCTTGTCATCAGCAATTCCTGTGCCGCGTGCGAGCTGTGGCGGCTCTATGCTCAATGGGGAAAATTGCGCAGACGCTGATGTCACTATGGAGTGGACCCAACGCTCTGTCAGATTTCAGGCATCTTTGTTCCCGAGCAGACAGCGACAGCCGCGCAACGAAAACGGCAGATTTCTACAAACCTCGACAGATGCCTGTTGCGTTTGTCGGCGGCTTAAACGCCGCCCTCGCCGGGGTCCTGGACGGCTCGCAGGAAGTCTGCCGCTCGGCAGCAACGCGAACGATCTAGCTGAGAAATCGCCGTAAGACTGATTCTGTGACGCGGTAAAGGCGCGAGGGGTCCGCCAGCAAAGGCGTGGAGACGCGCGCTCCGGCACCAACGAGCTTCGCCGCTCCCGGCAACGCAGTTCATCCCTCAAAGATCTTGTCCGCGCAATGGAGTTCCTAAACCGGCCTTCCATCCGGCAAATGCGTACAATCCAAAATATCAATTTCACCAATGCCACATACTGTTGCATCGATCTCAGCACTCGAGCCGAGACGTAACACCGCTAATGCGCGCTACGGTGCAACTTTTTGTTTCCTTGGGCGAACGCGGTACGAGCATTCAAGCCGTTGCCGCCGAACACAGGCTAGTTGTCCGCGACTTGTTGATCGGCCGCAGTTTGGGATCTGGTGCATATCTTGCTTAGCGAACAACGCAACTAAACGCCTGCCTTGCAAGGACGCGACGGCTCTCGGAACCGTCTTCAATCAGGGCAAGGCTAAAATGATTGGTCTCGTATGACGCTGTCGCCTCTCAACAGCGGCGGCTCACATTCGAGTATATTCGGGAAGGAAGCGTCATGACCACCAGGGCAACTGCGTTGCCTGTACGCGCGTCGCAAGCTTGGTATAAGATCCTCTACGTCCAGGTGCTAATCGCGATCTTAATTGGCGTCATGGTTGGCTGCCTATGGCCATCTGTCGCCACCAACGACTGGGTCAAGGCGCTTGGTGACGGGTTCATCAAGCTCATCAAGATGGTGATCGCGCCGATTATTTTCTGCACTGTCACATCTGGTATTGCGCATATTCAGGATGCGAAGAAAGTCGGGCGCGTCGGCGTCAAGGCGCTGGTCTATTTCGAGATCGTCTCCAGCTTTGCCTTGCTGTTGGGCCTTGTTATGGGCAATCTGGTCCAAATCGGCCATGGCCTTGCGGTCAAGCCGGATGCTGCGGCCGTCGCCAATTACGTGAAGCAGGCGGAAGCCTCGAAGACCGTCGATTTCTTTCTCAACATCATTCCTGATACCGTGGTCGGCGCCTTCGCTCGCGGCGATGTTCTGCAGGTTCTCTTGTTCGCGATTCTATTCGGCTTTTCGCTGATGGCGCTGGGAAACCGTGGGGAGCGGCTGCGCGGCATTATCGACGACGTCGCACACGCGGTGTTCGGCGTAATCGCTATCATCATGAAAGCGGCCCCGATCGGCGCCTTCGCCGCCATGGCCTTCACTGTCGGCAAGTTCGGGCCGGCAGCACTCGGTAATTTGATCGGCCTGATCGCGCTGTTTTACGCGACTGCGGCGCTATTTGTCGTAGTGGTGCTCGGTTTGATCGCGCGCCTCGTCGGCTTTTCAATCTTCAAGTTCATTATCTATATCAAGGACGAAATTCTGATCGTGCTCGGCACTTCGTCCTCTGAAAGCGCGCTGCCGCAACTCATGGAGAAACTCGAGCGGCTGGGCTGCTCCAAGCCCGTGGTCGGCTTGGTGGTGCCAACTGGCTACTCCTTCAACCTCGACGGCACCAATATCTATATGACGCTTGCGACATTGTTTATTGCCCAGGCACTCGGGGTCGAGCTCACCTTTAGCCAGCAGCTCACGATCCTGCTCGTGGCGATGCTAACGTCGAAGGGAGCAAGCGGCGTCACTGGCGCGGGCTTCATCACGCTCGCCGCGACGTTGTCGGTTGTCAACCCAGCGCTCGTGCCGGGCATGGCAATCGTGTTTTCAATCGATAAGTTCATGAGCGAGGTGCGCGCCCTTACCAACATCACGGGCAACGGCATCGCCGCCGTGTTCATATCCTGGTGGGAAGACGAGCTCGAGCACGCGACGCTGAAGAATCGGCTCAACCAGCCCACCGTTTCCACCACTGTCGACACTACCAGCACAATGAGGTAGGTTCTGGATCTTAACCGCCGCATTCGAGGACGCATTGAATGCAATCGCAGCTACATTCTCGTAGTTCGAATCACGGATTAGATGGTACCTCGACGGAGCGGTGGCGGCTCGCACACGGCTAGTGTGTCGGTTCGGCGTCGTTGGCGCGCGCTGGCCGGGTAACCGGAGGCAAATCTTCTCACCTAGGCGTGATGGCCCTAGGGCATAATAAGCAGTCGCGTAACTTCGCCTTCGTATCTCGGCACGTGACGATTGCGCTTTCTTCCGCATGCCGACCGTAAAGGCGAGATGAATCGTCCGGCAGCTTGTCCTTGTTCTTTCCGGTTCGGCGAGGCGCACCTGATTGTTCCGGCTCAACCTGTTGAGCGAACTTCAGCCGCTGTCCTCGTCCGGCTGGCGTGAGGGGTTGTCCTCGCTGCAGCCTTAAGCGCCTGCCCGGAAGTTATCGGCAGCGGAGGAAAGCAGACATCTCAGCTTCGATTCTATGGCAGTGCGCCCTATTGAAAGGTTTAGGACAACTATACGTATGTTTGTGATGCGTTTTTTCTTCGCGCGTGCTCAGTTCAGCAAGCAATCGATCTCGGAACCGCTCACAACGGGTGCTGGTTCCCCAGTATTGCCCCATTTTTGCCTAAAATGTTATAGCTCTCCGCCGGAGAACGGGCCGGACGGTACCAAAATGCATAGCCATATCAGTAGCTTAAGACGCTCAGCCCCTCAGTTTACCTTCGGCAGCATAACGCTGGCGGTGGTAACAGTGTCTTGCTTGTACCTTCAGGCGCATTTCGCCGCGACGGCGTTCGCCTATTTGTTAGTGGTGTTGCTGTTTTCGTTGATGGGCAGCTTCATCGCGTCGTCCGCGCTTTGCATCGTAGCCATCGCTGCTCTCGCTTATTACTTTGCGCCGCCGGTGTTCAGTCTGCGGATCGATGCCCCCCAAGATCTGCCCGTGATTGTTGCATTCTTTATTGCCTCGATTGTGGGAGCGCACCTGATCGGAAAGCTGCGCCAGGAAAGAGAGGCTGCGCGTGTGGCTGCGGCCAAGCTTCAGCGAAGTGCGGCCGATTTGGAGGACCGAGAAAAACGGTGGCGCACCATCTTCGAGCATAATCCGGCCATGTACTTTATGGTCGATGAAGCCGGCACTGTCCTCAACGTCAATACCCTCGGCGCGACACAACTCGGCTATGCTCGTGCTGAACTCATCGGTCGATCCGTGCTGGACGTATTTCTCGAGGAGGATCGCGCGTTCGTTCGCGAATGCGTTCGGACGTGCCTTGAGAATGTCGGACAAACGCGCACGTGGGACATCCAGAAAGTCAGGAAGGACGGCTCGGTGTTGTGGGTACGTGAAAACGCCAAAGCCATGCTCTGGGCGGATGAGCAGCCCATTATCCTTTGCGCCTGCGAAGATATCACGGAGCGAAGGCGGACCGAACTTGCCCTGCAGCGGAGCGAAGCACATTTGGCCCAGGCGCAGGAGTTGAGTCACACAGGGAGCTTCAGCTGGAACCCCACTACGGGCGAGGCCTTCTGGTCCAAAGAAACATTTCGGATTTTCCAATTAGCCCCTCAGACAATGCCACCGGGGCCGCAGCTCGTCGTCGAGCGCACTCATCCAGATGATAGACCTTCGGTTAGAGAAACTCTCGATCGCGCGATGCGAGATCCGAGCGATTTCGAGCACGAGTACCGGCTTCTGCTACCGGACGGCTCGGTAAAGCACATTCATGCGCAGGCGCGAGCGACGAGGACAGCCTCTGGTGACATCGAGTTTGTTGGGGCGGCTACCGATATTACGGCGACGAAGCGAGCAGAACAGCAGCTGCGGCGCAGCGAGGCCTATCTGGCCGAGGCCCAGCATCTCACCCATACAGGCAGCTGGTCCTGGGACGTCCATGCTCTAGATTTCATTTATCGCTCTGCTGAGGTTGATCGCCTATTTGGCTTTAAACCACAAGAGCCGGTTTCGATAGAGACTATTCGATCGCGCATCCATCCGGAAGACTTGCCACGGTTACAGGAGGTGCAGCGGCAGGCGATTGAACAGGTGGAAGAACGATTCGAGTATGATTTTCGTATTCTTCTGCCAGATGGCGGGATAAGGCGCATACACTCCGTTGCACACATTGTCGTCGGCAGCGACGGTAATGTCACCGAGCTGATCGGAACACACATGGATGTCACCGAGCAGCACGCAGCAAGGGAACGCCTGGAAAATACACTTGTCGCGCTGCGCGAAAGCGAGCAGCGCTTTCGCGACTACGCCGAGACAGCTTCCGACTGGCTCTGGGAGACCGGGCCAGATCATCGAGTCACTCACTTGTCCGAGCACACCAGCGCTGCAGGAATTTTAGCGACAGGATTGATGGGCCTGCCTCGCTGGGACATTGCGTGCGACACGGAAGAGGAACCCGAGAAGTGGCGTCAGCATCGGGCGACTTTGCAGGCGCATCTGCCGTTTCGGGATCTCATCTACCGTACCGTGAATCGGACGGGATCTCCGATCTATGTCCGCACGAGTGGCAAGCCCTTCTTCGACGGCAACGGAACTTTTCTGGGCTATCGGGGCGTCAGCACTGATATAACGGCCCTCATACGCGCTGATCAGGCCGAACAAGAGCTGCGAAAGGCACAAGCGGAGCTTGCACATGTGACGCGTGTAACGACGTTAGGAGAACTGACGACTTCCATCGCTCACGAGATAAACCAACCACTCGCCGCTATTCTCAACAACGCCGATGCGTGCCTCGGCTGGATGGCTCGGGAAGCTCCTGATCTTGCCGCCGCGCGCTCTTCGGTGGAATGGATCATCGAAGACGCAATCCGGGCAAGCGAGGTGATCCGCAGTGTTCGCGCGCTCGCGAAGAAGGGCGAGATTGAGATGGTGCCACTCGACATCAATGAGGTCGTTAGGGACGTCATTGCGCTGGTAACACGAGAGCTGGTGAGCCACCGAGTGACATTGCGAACCGAGTTGGCGGCCGCGCTGCCTAGGATCCTCGGTGACCGAATTCAGCTACAACAGGTGATCATCAATCTGGTAATGAACGGAATAGAGGCGATGGACGCAGTTACAGACCGGCCGCGCAAACTTCTGATTCAATCATCCAAGAACGATCTGGGGCACGTGCAGCTTGCCGTGTCCGATTGCGGCGTCGGGATCGCCGAGAAGGACGCTGACCACGTCTTGGACCCCTTCTTCACCACCAAGTCGAGTGGCCTTGGAATGGGCCTTTCGATCTGCCGTTCCATCGTGGAAGTTCATGGAGGGCGGCTATCGTTTCTCCAGAAAAATGAACCGGGCGCGACCTTCCAGTTTGTCCTGCCCGTGCACAAGGAGGCCCTCCAGTGACAGGACGATTGAACTCGCCAGGTGAGGCTAGCAACGCCGAGGCCTCGACGAAGGCGATCGTCTTTGTCGTTGAGGATGACATCTCCGTGCGCCGCTCGCTTACGAACCTTTTTCAACAGGTAGGGTTGGAGGTCGTTGCGTTTGGATCGGCCCGTGAAATGCTGCAGAGCACAATTCCGGACGTCACAAGCTGTCTAGTTCTTGATGTCCGGCTGCCTGGCCTCAGCGGCCTTGACTACCAGGCCGAGCTGGCAAGGTTGAACATACACATCCCGATCATTTTCATCACCGGCCATGGCGACATTCCAATGACGGTCAAGGCCATGAAGGGAGGTGCGGTCGATTTTCTCAGCAAGCCGTTCCGCGATCAGGAACTGCTTGATGCCGTGGTTGCGGCGACCGAACGGGATCGCAAAAGACGAGAAGCTCAGCGAATCGTCGCGAACCTGCAGTCTTTATTTGAGACCTTAAGCCCGCGCGAGCAGGCAGTGATGAAACTGGTTGCGGCCGGCCTGATGAATAAGCAGGTAGCCGCGGAACTTGGGCTGGCCGAGATTACGGTGAAGATCTACCGGGGTCACGTAATGAAAAAGATGCGTGCCCGGTCGCTGGCCGACCTGATCAGAATAAGCGAGACGCTGGGAATTTGCGTCAATCGTTCCGAACAAACGCAAGTATGATTTTACAATTCCGTCACTTCAGCCACTTTTCGCCGAAAGTGGCTAGCGCTTTGGCTGCCGCTGTACTGCGTCGGGAGTGCTCTTCTTGTCCACGCCTTTGATTTCCGTCGTTGACGACGACGTCTCCGTCCGTGCGTCGACAGAAAACCTGTTGAAATCGCGTGGCTACGTCGTGCAGATATTTGCGTCGGCCGAGGCACTCCTGCGGTCGCCGCACTTGAGTGAGACATCTTGTGTCATTACCGATGTGCAGATGTCGGCTATGAGTGGGCTGGAGCTACTGACAGAGATGCGGACGCGTGGTTACGACGCACCTTTCATTTTCATTACAGCTTTCCCCAACGAACGCGTGCGCGCGTCAGCCCTGGACGCCGGGGCGATTGGCTTCCTCGCCAAGCCATTTGGCGGGCAAGAGCTACTCAAGTGCCTCGACATCGCATTGAAGGCACGTGGCGAGAGAGGTGACATCTGATTCGATCAACCTGCGAGTTCTTGTCCGATCTAAATGCTCGTCGGAACGACGATCACGCACCGAGCAACGTCTTCGCAGTCGGAACCGCGACTTGCACGCCCACGCTTTACTGACTGTGGGCGGCTGCAGAACAACAACTCCGCGAGAGACGGAGAGTACGCCGGCTTGATTCATTCCAGGTCAGCGCTCAAAGTAATGCTGCCCCAGAGCCATCGACGCCTCTCAGCACTTCTTGCTCCATCTGGAACAGAGTTGGCCCCGAGGCGCTCGGCAAGCACGAGATTGGTTGTGTTGAGCCCGACGGCGGTGACGATGAAATGGAGCTTCGCCCAGGCCGCCCTTCGTCTTGGTTACCGCTTTTGGAAAGAGCTCTGTACGATGCTCTTGCTCACGGCGTCGTTGTGTCCGTCGACGCATGCCCGCCATCTTATCGATCCGGCGCCGCTTCGCTGTGCATTTCCTGGCCAACTGACTCACGGCAGGCGCCTACGCTCCTACTACTTCGTAGACCATCTGTAGAAAACTTCTGGTCTCCAAGCCATCCAATGTGCTCCGCGCAACACGCCCGGCCCTTGGCGGCCGGGTGCACTTTGCCGGCACCCCATATGCAGGTGCTCGATCAGCGAGCATTGTCGTAATTGCCTCGCGCGGTGAGCCCCTACTTTCAAGGCTCAAACAATTAGCAACCGCTAAGCCAAGGACCACTCTTGGGGCAGTATTCTGAGCGAACCGGAGGAACTCTCGGCCGAAACGGCGACAAACACAGAGGAGCCCGTGACCTTGCCCCACGGGCTTAATCCAGTTTGAAGTTCGTTCTGGCCACAACAAGGACCAGAGCATGAAGCGCAGCCGCTTTTCGGAAGAGATCATCGGGATTTTGAAGGAGCATGAGGCCGGCGTGTCGGTTGCCGAGCTGTTCCGCAAGCATGGCGTCAGCGACGCCAGCATCTACAAATGGAAGGCCAAGTTCGGTGGGCTGGAGGTGTCGGAGGCCAAGCGGCTGAAGACGCTGGAGGACGAGAATACGCGGCTGAAACGGTTGCTGGCCGACTCCATGCTGGACAATGCCGCGAGGACCTCTTGGGAAAGAAGTGGTGACGCCCGCGGCCAAGCGGAAGGCTGTCGCACATCTCGTGGCTGCTCACAGGATGAGCGAACGGCGGGCGTGTAAAGCCATCGGCTGCTGCCGCATGACCATGAGATGCCAAACGACCCGGGCGGACGAAGCCGGCCTTCGCCAGCGCATGAGGGCGATCGCCCAGGAGCGCCGTCGCTTCGGCTATCGGCGCCTGCACGTTCTGCTCAAGCGGGAGGGCTACGTGATCAACCACAAGAAGCTGTTCCGGCTCTACCGGGAAGAGAGGCTTGCGGTGCGTCGCCGTGGCGGCCGCAAGCGGGCGATCGGGATCCGGGCGCCGATGACGGTCGCGATGGCGCCGAATGACCGCTGGTCTCTCGACTTCGTGTCGGATCAGCTCACCGATGGCCGCCGCTTCCGCAACCTCACCGTCGTCGATGATTGCACCCGCGAGTGCCTGGCGCTGGTGGCCGACACCTCGCTGTCTGGCTCCCGGGTGGCGCGGGAGCTGGATCGGCTGATCATCGAGCGCGGCAAGCCCAAAATGGTGGTCAGCGACAACGGCACCGAATTGACCAGCAACGCCATCCTGACATGGGCCGATCAGAGCCGCGTCGCCTGGCATTACATCGCCCCCGGCAAGCCGACGCAGAATGCCTTCATCGAAAGCTTCGATGGCCGTCTCCGAGGCGAATTGCTGAACGAGACGCTGTTCACGTCGCTGGGCCAAACCGGAGTCGCAGTCTTGGTGCTCCCGTCGGACATACATTTCCGCATCTAAATTAGGCTTGTTAGGCCCAGCGGCGCACCGGCGAGACGTGATTGTACATGCCATAGACCTCGGCGTATTGGGATGCACTTCGAGCGGGCTGACATGGGATTAGCAACGCCCGTCGAACGCGATACTGCCGATAACGATATTGGAGCGCGCGCTCTATCACGTCGGCTTATCTGTCCAGTTGCATCTCCAGCATACGGCGCGCGAACATTATCAAGCCAATGGAGGCGCAACCTTCCGCGTACGCGGCATCATTCAGCAAATCGTAGTCGCTGCTGAACGCTTCGCCGGTACCTTGCGAGCCGATGGCTCCGGTAATATAGATCTGGCGCTCGACCATGTTTCGCCATAGCCGTAGGCAAGTTTGGCGCTGTTGCTCGTTCTTGCGCAGACGCGCGAGATGAGCTACTGCCGTCATGAGGTATACAAAACGAACCGCAAAATACCGGGATCGTTTTCTTTCTGAGCTCGCCCACGCTATTGGTGGCCTCAATGCTCCGCTATAACATTGTGGCCTTATTCCACAGTCACCGATTTTGCTAGATTACGTGGCTGATCCACGTCCGCGCCCCTTACGAGGGCGGTATGGTAAGCCAAGAGCTGAACCGGAACGGCATAGAGCATCGGCGTAAAGCTTGCGACCATCTCAGGCAGCACAATGGTCATGAGTGTGTCCACCGCCGCTTCCATAGCACCTTTCGAATCGGTGATCAGGATGATCTTGCCGCCCCGAGCCGCAACTTCTTGCATATTCGAGACGGTCTTCGCGAACACATCGTCATAGGGCGCGATCACCACCACAGGCACGGCTTCATCGATCAGTGCGATCGCTCCGTGCTTGAGCTCGCCGGCGGCATAACCTTCTGAATGGATATAGGCAATTTCCTTCAGCTTGAGTGCGCCCTCCAACGCCAGGGGAGCCGATGTGCTACGACCGAGATAGAGCACGTCCCTTGAATCGGCGATATAGCGCGCGAGTTTCTCGATCTGCGGCTCGATCAACAGCGCCGCAGCAATCAACCGCGGCACTTCGATAAGCTCACGCACGAGCCTTGTTTCATCGATCTCAGACAGCTTACCGCGCTCTTTGCCTGCTGCGACGGCAAGCGCCGCCAATACCATCAGCTGGCAGATGAATGCCTTGGTGGAGGCGACGCCGATTTCCGGCCCCGCCAGCGTCGGCAGAACGGATTCGCTCTCTCGCGCAATCGTCGACGTCGCGACGTTGACCACAGATATCGTGTGCACGCCCTGGTCCTTGGCGTATCGCAACGCAGCTAGCGTGTCAGCGGTCTCGCCCGACTGCGAGATGACGATCGCGAGATCACCCCGGCGCAAAGGCGGCTCCCTGTAGCGGAACTCGGACGCTACATCGATCTCGACAGGCAAGCGCGCCAGCCGCTCGAACCAGTATTTGGCGATGTGCCCGGCATAGCTTGCAGTGCCGCACGCGGTAATAGTGATGCGCTGAATGGATTTAAAGTCGAACGGCAATGTGACCGGCAGGGCGACGCGCTTGGCCGCCATGTCGACATAATGCGCCAATGTCTGGCCGGCTACTGTCGGCTGCTCGTGGATTTCCTTGGCCATGAAGTGGCGATAATTCGCTTTGTCCACAAGGAGTGACGATACGCCAGACTTTGATGTTGCCCTCTGGACGACAAATCCGCCTGCGCTATAAATGATGCACATCGTGCGCGTAAGCACGGCCCAATCGCCGTCTTCAAGATAGGTGATGGTGTCGGTCAAAGGCGCGAGCGCGAGCGCGTCAGATCCTAAATACACTTCGCCGTCACCATGTCCGATCGCAAGGGGTGACCCCCTACGCGCACCGATCAAAAGATCGTCGTGGGCTTTGAAAAGGAACGCGAGCGCGAAGGCACCGCGCAGCCGTGGCAGCGACGCTTTTACCGCATCCTGCGGCGAATAGCCTCTCTTGAGATAAGATTCGACGAGATGCGCCACCACCTCCGTGTCTGTCTCTGAGTGAAACTGGGCTCCATTACGCTCCAGTTCGGCTCGCAGCTCGCGAAAATTCTCGATGATCCCGTTATGAACGACCGCCACATTTTCCGTCGCATGCGGGTGAGCATTGCTCTCGGTCGGTTTTCCATGAGTCGCCCAGCGGGTATGACCGATGCCGGTATGACCCAACGGCGGACAATAGCGCAGCTGCTCTTCAAGGTTTCTCAGCTTACCTTCAGCGCGCCGGCGCTCGATACGGAGACCTTCGAGAGTCGCGAGGCCTGCGGAGTCATAGCCACGATATTCCAATCGCTTGAGCGACGCGACCAACTGGCCAACGACCGGACCACGCCCCAAAATGCCAACAATTCCACACATATCGATCAATGCAGCCCCAAGTTCAAGGAGTTCGAGGTTCCCCTACAGGAATCCGATCATGAAATTCGCTTGCCCGATGGTAACAGGTGTCAGTTCGGGCTTTTTCGCAGCCGCCTGTATCGCCACCGCATTCGCAAGCGTGAGTTAGACCTCCTTCAGCCATCATCGCTTCGCCCGGCTACATTGCCGATCGACCACAAACTGCG
This sequence comes from Bradyrhizobium sp. CCBAU 45384, assembly GCF_028128665.1. Taxonomy (NCBI): domain Bacteria; kingdom Pseudomonadati; phylum Pseudomonadota; class Alphaproteobacteria; order Hyphomicrobiales; family Nitrobacteraceae; genus Bradyrhizobium; species Bradyrhizobium sp. CCBAU 45384. Next base: position 40,827 of record NZ_LBIZ01000109.1, on the reverse strand, counting down.
CTGCAGCTCTGGATTGAATTGTTCTGTGCTACCGAAACACATTTTGCCGGCGCGGGTTTAAGAGGCTCATCATACTCGTACCGAGGCAAGTTATGCTCATCGAGATTAGACAATTGGCAGCGAAGCTCCATTGTACGAGCGTAAACTTTCGATATCGAAACGTTGGAACATCTATACCAACGTTTACTACTCTTGCTCATCTTGTCTTGAGTCGACAGCTCCACTGCCTGCCGCGAGCTTGATATTGGCAACAGCGCTAATCACGGGCAATGAATTGACCGCCAAGATCGGGGGTTCTGTACGGAAGTTGACAGTAGGGGTGCGCTTTCTAGACTACGAATTGACGTGCAGGCTTTACTGTGCGCTTGCTTGCATCCCATCATCCGGCAAATGCATCGATGACTGCGGCCTCAGCTCGTCGCTCTCCCAAGCCGTGACGAGACCACGGGTATGCGTACTTGCGTCTGAGCATAGATAGGAACACAGATCGTCGACTTCTATCTCGTTGGAGATTTAGTCCGAACAAGCGCGCCCTTGTGCTCGCAACGGCGATCGCATCCATCTCGCCTGCTTAGGGATCATCGCGGATATAAGCCAGGATGCGAGCGTTAGTTGACTCTGATGTTTTGAAGATTGATGCGTTGACACACTCCAGTCCAATCTAAATCTATGTATATAGTGTGCTTTCCTACCTGATGTGTATGACTGGACCTAACGATCGCTTTCCTCAAATTGCGGGTGGAGCGGGCTTGCGCATCTAGACTTCTCGAGAAACGGCTCCCAATCGCGTTTCACAGGGCTTTCTTTCCGGCGCAACTAAGAGAGACCATGACGGCTCAGTACTCAAAGCGTCGCGTTGCGCTGATCACCGGTGTCACCGGGCAGGACGGAGCATATCTCGCCGAGTATTTGCTCGGTCTCGGCTACGACGTGCACGGGATCAAGCGCCGGTCGTCCTCGTTCAACACCGCGCGCGTCGATCATCTCTACCAGGATCCGCATGCCGGCAGCGTGCCGTTCCTGATGCACTATGGCGACATGACGGATTCGACCAATCTGATCCGGCTGGTGCAGCAGATCCGGCCGACCGAGATTTATAACCTGGCCGCCCAGAGCCACGTCCAGGTCAGTTTCGAGAGCCCGGAATACACAGCCAACGCCGACGCAATCGGCGTTCTGCGCCTTTTGGAAGCGATCCGCATACTCGGCATGGAAAAGGAGACGCGGTTCTACCAGGCCTCGACCTCGGAGCTTTTCGGGCTCGTGCAAGAGGTGCCGCAGAAGGAAACCACGCCATTCTATCCGCGTTCGCCCTATGGCGTTGCCAAGCTTTATGGCTACTGGATCACGGTGAACTACCGTGAGGCCTATGGCATTTTTGCCAGCAACGGCATCCTTTTCAACCATGAGAGCCCGACCCGCGGCGAGACCTTCGTGTCGCGCAAGATCACCCGCGCCGTCGCCCGCATCGAGGTAGGCCTGGAGAACACGCTCTATCTCGGCAATCTCGACGCCAAGCGCGACTGGGGCCATGCCCGCGACTATGTCGATGGGATGCACAGGATCCTGCAGATTGACGAGCCCGGCGACTTCGTGCTCGCGACAGGCGAGACGCGGCCGGTCCGCGAGTTCGTCGAGGTGGCGTTTGCCGAGGTCGGGCGCAGCATCGAATGGCGCGGCAGGGGCGTCGAGGAGGTCGGCGTGGACAAGGCCTCCGGCAAGACCCTGGTGCAGATCGATCCGACCTATTTCCGTCCGACCGAGGTTGATCTCCTGATCGGTGACGCCAGCAAGGCGCGCGCGAAGCTCGGCTGGGCTCCGAAGACGCCGTTCTCGCAACTGGTGAAGGAAATGGTCGCCAGCGATCTCGTCGAAGCCTTGCAGGATGCGACCAATGGCAAGCGCGGCGTTTGAACTGAAGGGTAAGACGGTTTTCGTTGCGGGCCATCGCGGCATGGTCGGCGCGGCGCTGATGCGCCGGCTAGCACGCGAACAGGCCGATGTCTTGACGGTGCCGCGCAGCGAACTCGATTTGCGCGATCAGGCCGCGGTGAACGCCTGGTTTGCCGCGAAGCGGCCGCAAGCCGTATTCCTCGCCGCAGCCAAGGTCGGCGGCATCGTCGCTAACAACGCGCTGCGCGCCGAGTTTCTCCACGACAATCTGGCGATATCGAGCAACGTGATCCAGGCGGCGCATGCCAATGGGTGCGAGAAGCTGATGTTCTTCGGCTCCTCCTGCATCTATCCGCGCCTGGCGCCGCAGCCGCTGCGAGAGGATTCGATATTGACCGGCCCGCTGGAACCGACCAACGAACCCTATGCCATCGCCAAGATCGCCGGCATCAAGATGGCCCAGGCCTATCGCAGCCAGTACGGCGCCGATTTTATCAGCGTGATGCCGACTAATCTCTACGGCCCCGGGGACAATTATCACCCCGAATACAGCCACGTCGTCGCCGCGCTGATCCGCCGCTTCCACGAGGCCAAGATTTCGGGCGGCCGCAACGTCGTGGTGTGGGGCACCGGCACGCCGCGCCGCGAATTCCTCTATGTCGATGATCTCGCCGATGCCTGCATCCATCTGATGAAGGCCTATTCCTCGCCGGAACTGGTCAATATCGGTACCGGCGAGGACATCAGCATCGCCGACTTCGCACTCATGGTCGCGGCCGCCGTCGGTTTTCGCGGCGAGATCAGCTTCGATACGTCGCGCCCGGACGGCACGCCGCGCAAGCTGCTCGACGTGCGTCGGCTGTCCGGGCTCGGCTGGCACGCCACGACTTCGCTAAAGGATGGCATTCAGCTGGCATACCAGGCGTATCGGGCTGACCGACGGACGGCACCAGAGTGATTCGCTCATTCCCGGATAAGGGGCCGATCCTACGATGAACCGGCGGTGATTTTCCGTCCTAGCAGGGTCGCTGCTTACGTAACGATCAATCTTGCTTCGCAAGTTGACGAACGTTCATTTTCAACAGCTGCCCTCAGTTCGCTGCCAAAGACCCCTGCCGACTTGCTGGAAAGGAGAATGATCATGATCGAGACGTGCCGCCAGCTCTTGTGAGCTCATCGACTCTAAATCCCAAACGCCAACGGACGATCACTAGCCGGAAGCGTACCGGCGCTCCCTTCCTCTTGGCCAATGCCTTAGCGATGGCCGGTCATCATCATCCTCGCCGACAGCATCACGATGGACATGAGCGCGCCTAACATCCCGAACGCCATGGGCAAGCCAAACATGTGTGCGATAAGCCCGATGCCGGCTGGCCCGACGAGTATACCCGCGTAGCCGCCTGTCGTGATGACCGCGATCGCCATGCCTGCTGGCATCACATTCTGTTTGCCGGCGCGTCGACACAGTACGGGTACAACATTTGAAATACCCAATCCAACAAGCAGGAACCCTGCCAGAGCAATGAACGCAACGGGCGCGGCCACCACGGCCAAGAAGCCTGTTACCATTAGTACAGTCCCGAGCATCAATGTGGCACTGTCGCCGATTCGCGCCACCACGGCATCTCCGCGTAGACGCCCGGCGGCCATGGCGATTGAGAAGAGCATACAACCAATGCCCCCGTGCGCCTCCGCGAGAAGATCTCGTTCAACGAGAAGCAAAGCGCTCCAATCGAGCATTGCACCTTCTACAAGAAAGGTGATACCCGCGAGCACCGCTATGAGCAACACACTGCGGTGGGGCACGACAAATAATGGCCCCTGCTGTCTCGAACGCGTTGCTAGCAACCTCGGCCAGGCTGTCACAATCGCGATCGTTACTAACGCCGAACAGACTAACGTCGAGAGAAGCGAGCCACACCGCAGCGAGACGAGTGAAGTGACCGCGGCAGAGCCGGTGACTTCCCCAATGCTGTACCGGGCGTGGAAGCCGGACATCAATAGACGGCCGGTGGCGCGCTCCAGTTCAATCGCATGAATATTCATGGCTACATCGATCGAGCCGAGTGAAACGCCGAAAGCAAATAGCGTGGCACCGAGCCTTACAGGTGTGTCGGCAATTGCAAGGCAAGGCAGGATCATCGCAAGTCCAAGTCCGCCCGCGAGGATAATGGGTCTGCTGCCGTACCGCGAATTCAACACGCTGGTCAAAAGCATCGCGACGACGGATCCCGTTCCGAGACAGAGGAGCAGTAGACCAAGCATGCGGTCATCTACCGCGAGCCGCTCCTTGGCGAGTGGCACCAAAGGCGCCCAGGCCGCGAGCCCGAATCCGGCCACAAAAAATGTCAGGCGCGTCCCAAGCAGGCCGGAGGACAAATTGGCACATGGTATCACGGACGCTCCTGAGAGAACGGTCTCGCGGGCGCGGCGCCCCTCATCCTGCGTGCGTTGGCTGCAACGGGCGCGCGGCTCGACGATTATGGTCACAAGTTGACGCTTTTCATGCCTGCAAATGCGATGCCGTCACGAATACTGAAATGCGTCACACGGAGAGCGACAAGTAGGGTGATCCTCGAGCCCCAGGGGATGGCGGTGTTTCGGCCAATCTCTCGGATGAGCTGGCCATCCGAGGGCGATTGTTCTTGCTTGTCTGCGACGGCCGGAGGCGCAACGCTCAGTATGGCTTGTCGCAACGCCTACAAAACCGACGGCGCCCGACGCCTCTATGGAGTTGGCGCTAACACGGCCGTAGGTTTTCCGACAGCTTTGCACAATCGGAAGCTCTCATCACGAGTGACGGCGCTGTCTCGCGAGATCAATAAAACGAGCCCCGCTACCACGCGCAGGCGGTCAATGTCAGCCCGGTGCTTTCGATATTGGGCCTAAGTTCGTTTGTTCTGGGCCAGCGTGTCGCCGCCATTTTGAGAGGCATGGCGGCAACATCAGCCTCAAACGGTTCAGGGCTGTCCTGTGATCCCGGCTTCCCGGCGCGGGTGCGCTGGGCGGTCTGGCGCAATCGACCAGATTTGCATGCCATCTTATCGCCGCCGAAGAGGACGGCGTCGATCAGGTCCAGGATGCGCGCGTTCGATACCGAGTTGCCCGCCGGCATCGTTAAAGCGCTTATATCCGCAGTTTGCCGAGACCGTTGCTCTGACCAGATTGGATTAGGCTTTGTAAAGAACAGGAATAGCAGGCAGAGATCGATCGGTATCGCCACCGCCATCACGCTATAAGCCCAGGCGCTTTGCACTAGATCGAGCTCAATCAGCACCCGTGACAAACCGAAGCCCACGATCCAAGCATCAAAGCTCATAGAGATGCGTCGGAATATCTCCGGATCAAGCCGTCGAATGACGTAGGACCCCAGCGGGACGCCAAGTATGACACTCGGTACAAAAACATAGAGCAAGCTGTCGCTTTCGTAAATGAACAAGCCGAGCTGATAGTAGACGAAGGCGGTAACGCTCGATTCCACCGCGCGAACCAGCGCTAGGCCGGCGCGAAATTCGTGTTTGACCAAGCCCTGGTTGTTAAACAGCATCGCTATCGGAGGGCCGGAGATAGTCGTCAGCGAATAGAGAACGCCCAGCATCCACCCGAATGGCAGGCCGATCAGCCAGCTTGCTCCGATAGGGCGGCGCCAACCCGCAGCTTGCAGCAGGATCAGCGGCAGAATGATCGTGTAGGTAGCGTATTTGATCCAGCCCGGCTGAAGCGAGGTCAACGCATAGCCGCCGAGCGCCCGGCAAGAGCCCAACCAAGATGGGAAACACTCGTCTCCAAACCACCCGCACGCCCTTCAGATTGATGAGGAGGACGTAAACGTTGACGAAGACCTCGATGATGACAATGGCGGGGTTGAGAATACGATTGGTGTAGAAAACTAGCGCAAGGGGCACAGTGAGCGACGAAAAGCCGTAGCCAATGGCTCCATTTACAAATGCAGCAAAACACGTCGTTGCGGCCAGAAACCAGATGGCAGCATCAAACTCAGGCATTTGCTTAACTTTCCCACTCCGGAGGGCGTCGGGTCACACGTCGGCGAGCCGGCGCGGCCATTGGTCGTCAGGTTGCGGCAGATTCTGATCGTTCGCTTAGCAGCTCCGCCCGTCTTCACAATGGCAGCAGCCGTTGTGTGCGTTCAGCAGTTGCTCTTGTTCACGACTTCGATCGTGCAACGCAAGCTGTGCTGCACTTCCCGGTACCCACAACGATCATTCAGCCAAAAACGTGTCGGCTTGTTTCTCGGCTTGTCGATCAATGGTCCTCGTGTCGAAAGCCGTAAGTGCGTCGGTCATGGACACGGGGCCGTACCCACGGAATTGAACTCGTGTCGACTCCTAAGCGGTCCAGCGCCATCATTTTTCAGCTAGCAAATGCAATGCGGTTAGACGGAAGCAAACAATTCTCCTTCAAGAGCCATGGGATAAATGGCAACGCACCTTTTGTCAGGCGAGGATCAATTCCCTTCCCCCCCGGCGAGGTCGAGCTTAGGCATTCCGCTGCCTTGAAATGTACGGTGCAATTCACCTTAGCGGATCAGCCGGGGATCACCGATGTGTTCTTCCGAGTCCCTGATGGCCGCCAAGCTCGGCACCTTGGGCGTGAAGATCTCAATGCGTAACGGAGCGTGAAGCGATCGCAGGCTCCCTCGCTCGCCACTGAGCGAACCTGGATTGAATTTATCGTCATTGCTTGGCCAGCTGGGACTCAGCAGCACCGGTGAGGCCGAGCTCGGCGGCGTTCTTCGCGCGGCCGGAGCTTGCATCGGCGCGGTGGTCGGACGCGAACACGACATACACCGCCGGCAGCACGAAAAGCGTGAACAGCGTGCCGACAGACATGCCAGCGACGAGCACGAGCCCAATCGAGAAGCGGCTCGCGGCGCCAGCTCCCGTTGCAGTCAACAAGGGTGTGAAGCCCGTGACCATTGCCGCCGTAGTCATCAGGATTGGACGCAGTCGGACGCGCGCCGCCATCTCTATAGCCGAGCGACGGTCAAGTCTCTCCTTGAGCTGCAGCTCATTGGCGAACCCAACCATCAGAATGCCGTGCTTGGAAATCAACCCAACCAGTGTCAACAGTCCGACCTGGGTGTAGATGTTCATAGTTGCCCAGCCAAAAAATGGCGGGATCAAGGCGCCCACGATGGCCATCGGCACGCTGATCATGATGATGAGGGGATCGCGCAGACTTTCGAACTGCGCCGCAAGCACCAAGAATATGATGATGATTGCAAATGCAAAGGTAATCGCCAGTTGGTTACCCTCGTACACGTATTGGCGGGCGTCGGCCAGAAAGTCGTGGCTGAAGCCTGCGGGCAGTTTCTTTGCCTCGACTTCCAGGAAGTCCACGGCCTGACCGATCGTGACGCCGGGCATCGGCACGGCCTGAAAGGTCGCGCAGTTGAGCTGATTGTAGTGGGTGAGAGCGTTCGGATCGGTCGCAGTCTCGATGGAGACTACGGTAGACAGCGGGAGCATCGAGCCCGTCGCAGTCTTCACATAATAGCTCCCGATTGCTTGCGGCGCCAGGCGTTCCTCACGCGGGACCTGCGGGATCACCTGGTAGGAGCGACCCTGCAAATTAAAGCGATTAATGTAGTTTCCGCCAAGTAGGGTGGCGAGCGCGCTACCGATAGTCTGCATGGTGATGCCAAGCTCGTTGGCCTTGGACCGATCAACCTTGATTCGTACCACCGGTTGGTTGAACTCGAGGTCGGAGTCGCTCACCATGAACAGACCGCTCTTGCGCGCGACATCCTTCAGCTTCGACATCTGCTCGTAAACGGACTGGAAGCCAACTGTCGAACTAATCACCATCTGCACTGGTAGGCCACCCGAACCGCCCGGAAGCGGAGGCAAGCTAAAGGCAAACGCGTTAATGCCTTCGATTTTGGACAGCTCGGCTTGAACAAGGGACTTTAGTACAATCGATGATCGCTTGCGCTCGTCCCACGGCTTGAGCAACATGCCGGCCATGCCACTCTGCTGGCCGCTGACTCCATTGAGCACGAAGCTCAAGTCGCTCTCTGGAAATTTTTTGAACGCGTTTTCAAGTTTGGTGCCGTAATAGTCGAGGTAGTCGATATTGGCGTATTTCGGCGCCTTCGTTAGCGCGAATACGATACCTTGATCCTCCTCCGGCGCGAGCTCCTTGGAAATGTTCATATAGAGAAAGCCGACAAGGCCTAACATGGTCAGCGCAAATAGGCCGCTAATTGGGCGATAGTCGAGCGAGCGGTCGAGCTTGCGGCCGTACCATCGTGTTATGGCGCCGAACCCGCGGTTGACAAGCCCTGCAAATCGTCCTCCCTCGGCGCGCCTCAGGAAGAGTGAGCACATCATGGGCGATAGCGTCAAAGCAATCACGCCCGACACAACCACAGCTCCCGCCAGCGTAAACGCGAATTCGCGGAACAGCGCACCGCTGAGGCCGCCGAGAAACCCGATCGGGGCATATACCGCAGCCAAGGTGATCGTCATGGAGATAACGGGACCGACGATCTCGCGCGCGCCCCTTGTAGCAGCCAGTAGGGGCGTCGCACCTTCTTCTAAATGGCGATGAATGTTCTCCACCACCACGATAGCGTCGTCGACCACGAGACCGATCGCGAGAACCATCGCAAGGAGAGTCAGGAGATTGAATGAAAACCCCAGCGCGAGCATCATGCTGCAGACACCCACGAGCGACAACGGAATAGTGACTACAGGAATGATGACCGAGCGCAGCGAGGCCAGGAACAGAAAGATCACGATTACCACGACCACGACAGCCTCAATGAGCGTTTTCTCTACTTCATCGATCGATGATTGAATAAACTGGGTGGAGTCGTAGGCCACTTTCATCCTCAGCGACGGCGGCAGGTTACGCTCCATTTCTGGAAGCAGCGCTCGAACGCCTCGCACTATGTTTAGCGGATTGCCTTGCGGGCTCGCCTGCACGCCGATGAAGACCGCGTGCTCGCCGTTGATCGAAACGCTAGTGTCTGTCGTCTGCGCGGCAAGCTCGACTACCGCAATGTCTTCCATGCGCACAAAGCCACCGTCATTGGCTTTGACGATCATCCGCTTGAAATCATCGACACTCCGCAGATCCGTATTTGCCGTGACATCGGAGATAGTGAAATAGCCCTTGGCCTGGCCCGCCGCGGCCTGGAAGTTGTTGGCGGCGATTGCGGCCGAAACCTCAGCCGGCGACACGCCATGTCCAGCCATTTTCGCAGGATCGAGCCATAGCCGCATCGCAAAACTCTGGCCGCCTAGGATGTCTGCCGCTGCAACCCCGGCGACGGTCGAGATAACCGGTTGCACGACCCGCGAGAGGTAGTCGGTGATCGCGCTGGCGGCTAGCTCCTTGCTGGCGAAGGCGATATACATGACAGCAGTGGTCTGACCGGTCGACTTCGTGACGACCGGATCGTTTGATTCCTTCGGGATCAGGTATCTGACTGAGTTGACCTTCGAGAGCACCTCCGTGAGCGCTTCGTTTGGATCAAAATTCAGCTTGATGTAGACTTGGATCGTCGAGACACCAAGCACAGACGAGGAATTGATGTAGTCGACGCCTTCGGCGGACGCGACTGCCTGCTCCAGGGGAGCGGTGATGAACCCCTGGATCGTGTCGGCAGAGGCGCCAGGATAGACAGTCGTGATATTGATGACCGTATTGGATAGCTTCGGATATTGCCGGATCGGCAGTAGGGTGGCGGCGCGCAAGCCGATCAGCAAGATCAGGAAACTGACGACGATTGACAATACCGGACGTTTGATGAAAAGCGCGGTAAACGCCATGTCGACTCGTATTTCAGGAGTGGGATGTAAATTGCCAGCAACTTACCATGGCAATGATCAGCAATGCGGCGTGTGTCCTAGAGCCCAGTTACGAAGTCCCTGCCCTTTTTGCGTGCACTCGGCCAAAGATTCGAATCAAGATGTTCATCTAAACGGATGATTGGAACGCAACGACTTCTAGCAAGACGTTAGTTCAGGCTTCGCACTGTCCCGCAGACTGAACGATCCAGGTTCGACATCGATAGTACAAACGATCTGACAGGTCCTCAACTCTACAAAGGTAAGTGGGTGATATAGCATGGGCTGCAAAGCACTATACCAAGGTTTGTCGAATTGGCCGTGATCACCGTCGCAAGACTTGCGGGTTGCCGGGCACACAGTTCACAGCCTTACATATTCCGTAGGCACGCGCTATCGCTTCGCTACTCGCCGAACAAAGTCCTCTCGAAGCTCGCCCTCTGCCGCCAGCTCGATACACCTCTCCGAACAATGGTTGAACGTTTCTGTCAGCTGACTAAGCTGCGCTCGGCTTGTTCAGCGACGCTCGCGATTGTATGCAAGTCGAGCTCTATATTAAATGGATTTGGATCGAGGCTGTCGGCAGAGGCAGGCCAGATTTGGCTTAAATGAAAGAGGTCTTGTGGAGCGATCTCGTCCCATCCACGCCTTCCTCGCGGAACACTTGACTACTTGGCGATGGCCTAAGCGAGCTTTATGGGTGTCCGTTCGATCCTCAAGGCGTAGGCTAAAGTTTCGACAAGTTCAGCTTCCTCGTTCTCACACTCTGTGGTCTCACAAACATGCTACCCGAACGGGCTCCCCCCCATGTGCCCCCTCTAGAAGCGCGCGTATGCGCGCAGCGATCTGCCGTGCTTCCTTCGGCTGCATGTTTGGATTCATGCAATTGAGTATGGCTAGCATTGCCTGAACTTCCTCGATGTTAGATGCGGCGGCCTTGCGATCTAATAGTCCCGAAGACGGATCGGCGGCACGGGCCTGATTGGCTGCAAGCGCCGCAAGCGCTTGCGATTGCAGGAACGTGATATGCCGCTCGAATGTATGCATTCGTTGGCCTGGAGCTACTCTGTGTGCATGGCGTCGCAAGAGCTGGTGGCCAACCCCGATCACGAAGACCGGGGCTGGCCACCTTTATTCCCATGAGGCTCAAATTCTCAAGGGCTACAATGTTGTATCGTCGAGAAGTACCGAATGGCACCTACCAAAATCGGTCGGTCCCATTCTCGTCGGCGACTCTCTAAGCTGAGTCTTTGCCATAGACAAATCGGAGACCAGCATGACCAGACACGCGCGCCTTGCAAAAACAAACAATCACAAGCCAAACGCACATGAGAGACGCAGGAATGTTGGCGAGGTACATTCGGACGGAGCGAAGCACCCATTGCGGCCGCGGAGAGTACCTCGTTGAAAGAACCGGCCACGCTGTCGGCGTGGTCGTCGCCACGGATGCCGGACCCAGTTGCAACAATGCAGCAGCGGACGGGATTCAGCTAGGCAATCCAACCCCTTTCTTTTCCAGAGTGTTGGCGATGTTGATCGGAAGCAGCGCGGGGTGCGACTCGACTTCGTTTGTTGCGCTGGAGCAGACGCTGTCTACCCCGCCCGAACCTAGAAAAACTCGACTCGGCGCTTATACCCCACGGATACGGGGGGCAGCGCATTGTCCCTGCCGCCCAACTAAACTGCCCCAAGCTCACCTTTAAGCGGTGGCAAGAAACTGATCAGGAACTTATTGCTCGCAACACGAGCGAAATCGCCGGAATGAGAACTAACCCGTGAGTCGGAAGCTGTGCGAACGCGGCTCGGCGCGTGACGGCCTCGGCGGCATCATGAGGCACTATCCCTGTCGCATCCAAACGGCAATGAGCTTAACGGAAGCGCAACTCGGCACATGGTGGTCCTTCAGCTCATGCGCTCCCTGCCACGCCCCCGTTAAGCAAACGATTCTTTATCGGGGCCGGCTTACCGAAAGCTGACGGACCTGCGCGGCAATTTACAAAGCGAAAGGCGGCCCATGTGGCCGCTTGCCGTCAAGAGCAATATCGACGTTTACGTCTCAGACAACAGCCATTTGGCGCGCTTGCGATTAGCGGCAGCCGCTCGGGGCTACGCGCCGGATTGGCGCGCAGCCAATCCACTGGACGTTTATGACTGATCGATCTCACGGGTTCCCCGGCTCATGCGGCTCTTGGACCGTATAGGACTGGCCATTCGGATCGTGCATCAGTTGCTTTCGAACCGTCGCGCCGTTTACCGGGTCGCGCTCCACGCAAGTTTCGCGTATCCAAGACGAGTGCATCAGGCGCATCAGCCGGTAAGGCGTAAAAACTGGACCCGAATTGTGGAGTTCAACCAGAAAGCAGCGCGGACGCGGCTCGGCGCCTATGTCCACCCGGGGAGGATCGACAAATGCGCTATCTCTGCCGCATCCGCTTCGCCGGACAGCCAGGGGCGACGTGACTCGGCACCCTCATTGGAGCCAGGAGGGTGCTGTCCCTATCACGTGCCGCTGGCTCAGTAGTCAGCCTCGGGGATCACAAGGCTGACCCACCCGGCTTTCCCGTGAGGTCCCTCACCTCAGGGTACTTAGGCACTTTAGCGAGAGTGCGGGCTCGGGTGACCTACCAGCATTGATAGTCATACACACCAATCGAGAAACTGGACCGAGCGAGTTAACACCGCTCAATCCTCCAGAACGATCAGACGGCACCAGGGCGCCGCTAACCCCCCATATCTCTGTTTCAGCTGCCGTAAGAAAAAAAGACCAGGCGCATCCTAACGCATTAGCTAGTCGCAGCATTTCGTCACAACGCAGATGGCGCGAGCTGGTATGTCCTGCCGCCGTGAAGCCGCCCGAGTTAGGAACGGCAGCATCACTTCAGTTCGACGATCAGCGGAGGGTATTAATTGCGTTGACGCCCAGCCTTAGCTAGGCGGACGATCTTGCGCACCCTGGATCACTCGCCACCCACTTGCAATGACGGGCTCGCGCATCGTCGATCTGTGAAGCGAAAGAATTCTTGTCCGCATCCTTAGCGGGTCCCGATGACGCGAGTCACCGAACTGATTGGCCCCTAGCTTGAAGTATAAGCTCACGATTATTCAGCGTTCTTCGTTTTTAGCGATGCAAACTGCGGCTTCATTCGCAGCGCGCTTGTGTCAGCCGCGCGGCAAAATGGTATGATGAATGCAAAGCAGCGCCGCCCCTGGCTTTTCGGCGTGCTCGGCCGGACCTTAGCGGCCGACGATGTTTGGGCACAGCTTTTAGCCTTCTTCGACCGGCTCAACGCGGTGTGCTCGCCAATTCGCGCATACGCTGTCATACCAGACCGCACTCGCGCCCCACCCAGAAGCGGGACATCACAATTGACCACGGTTCTGTCGGCAAAATAATAATCGCGCGCCTCGCCATCGGCATGCAGGAAGCCATAGTAGCCGCGACCGTTCGGCTTGATCTTGACGACTCGGCCGAGCGTTTGTGGAATTGGCAGAAGCCGAACCCTCCGCGTGCGCAGGTTTCGAACCATACGTTGTATGCCATAGTCAAAAGCTAACACGGGTATGCGGCGCGTCTATCTCGCTCGCGTCGCAGCCGACGAGATCGCGCTCATCAAAATAGACGTTTAGCTCGCGGTCGCAACCCTCGCGAAGCGTCGCATCGACGATATAGCCGTAATGCCGGCTCCGATTGTAGCGATCTTCGCGGAAGACGATGATTCGACCGCTGCCCGGCTGACAATCGGAGCAGGCGTGACAATGTCGCGACGCTGTCTCCATAGCGTCGCGACATCGGATCTCGTCGTCACCTCAGCAGGGTTCCTAGTTGCCGTCCGTTCATAAAACAATGTCTCAGCGTCGAGCGCCAGCGAACACGCCGCCGGTAACGTGTGCCGGGTTCGGCGGTACAAGGCGCTTTGTAACGCCACTAAGCAGAACATCTTGCGTACAAGCATTGGAGCCCTCGCTGCACCGCAGCGGTTGTCACGCCGATATAGCTCCTGGCGCTGTTCGCGACTCTGGCGGCCTTTTCGTTCCCCAGCCTGCCTCCCCTGCCTTGCGAAAGACCAAGGTGCGCCCAACCACCGCTTGCGGCGGCGAGCGTTGGCTTCGAGGCGTTTGTCCCTCGGGCTAGCATCTGCGGCAAGCATCGTGCCGTTATGGAGCGCAGTTGCGCGACGAAGTTCGCGGCGAACAGCTAGATGCCGGCAGAGCCTTTGAATTGTAGCGAGACGTAAGCGTCTGCATGTTCTCTTTACCACTAAGCATCGGTCAATTTCTTCCGTCTGGGGCGACCAAACGGCTTGTCTTCCCAAAATGAAGCCAAGCGAGCAACGCGATGACGGCATGCGTGCCGCAATGCAGCCGGGCCTTGTGCGTACAGTCAGCGCGTCGCCCCAAGTTCCCGCAGGATCTTTCGCGATGGATTTCAAGAATTCGCGCGGCCTCGATTTGTGAGGCTGCGAGGCGATCAATCTTGATGTTGTCTGGGCTCCGCATGGCTTTGAAATTCGCGTCTGCCGGTTCGGCAACGGCATGCCAACATTTTGCTTCGTCCGGATTCGGCGGAATAACTGGTGAAATCACAAAGTGCAGATGTGCGGGATTGTCAGCGAAAATAAACGCGGAAGAGAAGTGCGCTGCCGCCGTAGTCCATCTTATCGTCTGCCACGACTTATTTGGCGGCGACGATCGGGAAGGAGCTTGTAGCTGTGCATGCTCCGGTAGAGTATTTGATTTACGCGTTTGCCTCTTCGCTCTCGCCAAAATCTCGACTTAACTGTGCTATTTGTGCTCGCAGTAAGATGTCCGCTCGCCTGCCGGACCTCAAAAGTCAATCGGCGGGCGTTTGGTGACACCAGCATAATTCGGCCTCCTCTGCAGCTTAGTCGGCGTCAAGGAAGCTATCACCCAGCGGATCTAAGGGGAGCAAGTCGACTTCGCTAATCAGATCAGAGGCACCGTCTATTGGTGACAAAAGCGATCTCAGCCATGCTCGGCGGTCGTTGGGCAGCCGCTCGGCTCATGATGACGCTAGCCAAGGAACGTGTCCGCCCACTTAAGCACCTGATCGCGAGAGTGACGCACCGCAGCGGAGCTTGCCGGCTGTTCAGCGTCTGAAGGTTCTCGCTGAGAGGAAATCGATATGCAGGGATCCGGCATTGCTCACCTGTTATTGTTTCGAAGTGTTCCGAGTTCGGACGGTCAGAACTAGAGGGGAGGCAGCGCGAGCCGGTCATCCTCGCTGTTCAAGCGGCTCTGTAACTACCGGCTCCGCGCTGCCAGCGAAGTCAAAATGACGATGTGACTCGGCGCTCGTCGAAGAGGCCCTTGGTAAAGCGCTGTCCCTATCACCTGCGCCACTAACTTCGCTCGCCAGCGTCACGGTACTGCAACGCTGCCACCTCGCACCCTTGGGCGGCTGCCCCAGGGCGCCCTGCCTTTTATCGTCGAAAGTCCCGCAAGGCACCTACCAGATTTGGTCAGTTGAGCTGGTTTGCGAACGAGAACTGATGTGAAAACGAGCCGTTGTGCTACCACTCTTGCCCCCGGACCCCAGCATGAGGCGGCTTATCCCGAGAGTGCAATGATGAGCTTCTGGCTTGTTCACAGTAGCCACGGATCTCATTCGCAACTTCCGCATCATTGGAGCGCGCGTGAAGCCACGGCATCTATCAGGAATATCAAAATGTCAAAACCTGAAGGCGTTCCGCATAACGGAACAGTCAGCTCGGACTACTTACCGCACTGTTTAGGAAACAGTTGTCCTTATTCTGACAAACGCACAATCTCGTGTCAGATCCAGTACAGCGCGAATAGTAAGCATTGAGATTTTCGAAAGTCCATTCGGCATAGCTTTCCCAGCGTCGCCTGGCTGTCCAACCATCGGCTCAGTTCGATGGCTCGCGCCAAATACCACCATTCGTTCAGTGCGCATTGTCGGGGACTTGGTACGATGCTTGCTAGAGATCACCCGCTTCAAGAGGCGACGAAGAACGGCCAGGACTCGGAAGAGCAAGATGAGCGCAATGGATTTGATCGGTGGCTTCATTCCGAGCACAGATGTTGTGAAACGTGCAGCGCGCATCGGTGTCGAAGTCAAAAATATCAAACTATCAGGCGATCTACCGGATCACGCGATCGCCGCAATCAACAGCTTATTGCTCGAGCACAAGGTGATCTTCTTCCGCAATCAAGGACATCTCAATGACGCCGAGCAGGAGCGCTTTGCCGCTCGTCTCGGAAAGCTAGTGCCACATCCGATGCTCGGTGCTACCAAGGGGATGGCGTCGCTCCTCGAGTTGGACTCCACTCGTGGCGGCGGTCGCGCCGACGTTTGGCATGCAGATGGGACTTTCGCCGGCGCCTATCCCAAGATTTTGGTCCTACGGGCCGTTGTAATGCCAACGTTCGGAGGCGACACCCTGTGGTCGAACACAGCTGCCGCTTATCTTGATCTGCCGCCGCCGCTACAACGGCTTGCCGAGGGCCTATGGGCCGTTCACAGCAATGTTTTCGATTACGCCGGGATCGCACGTGTCCGCGATATCGACAAAAAACACTTTGACGAGGTGTTCACCAGAACAATCTTTGAGACCAAGCATCCCGTCGTACGCGTCCATCCCGAAACAGGCGAGCGGACGCTAGTGCTCGGCGCCTTGGTGAAGCACTTTGTTGGGGTCTCCAAATACGACGGACAAAAGCTATTTGATCTGTTCCAGTCGCACATCACCGCACCCGAAAACACTGTGCGCTGGAGCTGGTTAGAGGACGATATTGCAATATGGGATAACCGCGCAACGCAGCATTACGCGGTCAACGATTACTCGGATCAGCGTCGCATCGTACGTCGGGCCACGATCGAGGGTGACGTGCCTGTCAGCGTCGATGGCCGGAGTAGTGTAACGCGCCTGAAGGTAGCGAATGGCACCGCACTCTCGCGTCTGAAAACCGAGAAAACCCGATAATCGGAGTTGTTCCGGGCAACGCCGGAACACACTTTCCAATACGGATCCAGCTGTTAGCACCAACTCGGCGGGCCTAGGTTGACTACGGAACTATTTAGCGTCGGCCAACAGCTTCGGGAAACGCCTAAGCGTCACTGTCCTTCGTCAGCGGCAGGAAACGTGGCCTTCACGTTTCAGTTTAGAAAATCCTCGATCCGTCGCCATAAAGCGCGCCAACATGAGCGCGATGAGTTTAATCGGATCGACCACTTGACCAGCCTGACGCGTAAGCGCTTCTGCATATGCAATGAGATCACGATGCACGGCCGCAGGCAGCTCCGTGCTCACTTTGACGGGCTTGTCATCTGGAAGCTCTCCTATTTTGAGTTTCGGCATGTTATCACCTTCTATACGGCGTAAGTATGAGGTCATGATTGACGAGAACGCGAACCGGATACCCCGGTCGCACGATCAGAGTGGGCTGAATGTTGAGACTCTGCCGAACGACCTGCTGTCCAGTTTGGTTTAATGAGTTGGAGGCGCCGTGTCGCAATGCCTGGATGATGGCGCTGTCGTTGCTGTTGGAGTCCGTACCGGCCCCCAGTTCTGTCCCGACCGCCAGAAACGTCGATAGTGCCGCAGCCTTAAAGAGTTCGCCCCAGTGATTGTCAACCCTGTCTTCGAGGCCTCCGTATCCTGCGGTGTCAGCGCCAGGCTGCCGCTCCAGAACGATTGAACGTCCATTCGGCATGATCAGCCGGGTCCAGACAAGCAGCACACGGGATTGGCCGAAAGTGACCAGGCTATCGTAAATCCCGATCAGGCGCGCTCCCTGAGGCACAAGAAGAATGCGGCCGGTCGGCGTATCAAAAACATTCTCGGTTACTTGCGCTGTAACTTGGCCTGGCAGATCCGATCTGATTCCAGTGATGAGCGCCCCTGGAATCATCGTCCCAGCCTGCACGATGTATGGTGAAGCGGGTCTGGTGACACGGTCAGGGCTTACCGTGCGACGGTCGACCGAGGCGTTCACGAAGGCAAGCTTGCGGTCCTGGCCGTTCTGCGCAGATCCATCGTCGCCAGTGCCAGTTGCGTTCGGTGGCACGACGCGGTCACTTCCAACCGCCGCAGCGACGGGCGGACGCACGTCTCTTCCATTGGTCGAAGCGAACAAACGGCTGATACGCGCAGCTTCGGTCTCTTGTTCTCGACGCTGCTGGTCCGGATCAGAGCCGATCGTCGGCGGCTGGCCCTGGGCCGCGAGGATCGGCCGACCGAGGTCGCCGGGAAGGGGCGGACCCAGTTGCGGGATTGGCTGGCGCGGAATGCCAGTGTAGTCCTTCGGCAGCGCCGTAATACCGTCGGCGACATTGTGATGGTCGGTATTGTAAAGCTCATCGGCCGCCTGGTCTCGAGGGCCATTCTTCTGCAGCGACCACAGCACGGCTCCACCGATGACAAGCAGAGCGACCGCGCTCCCTCCCGCCAGTACTTTCCGCGACAACCGTTTCACGCGCGGGTGCTCCGCTCTCAAGCGGAAGCTCCAGGACTGATCCTCTTGTGTCTCAGGCGGAGCCGCTTGCTCCTGATCGTTTCCATTCCGGGTGTTCATGACGACGGCCTCCCGTCAGTCCTGACAATCCTGACCTTCTGCTGATGCTCCCGCCAAGCCGCAGTTCGGCGGCAGAAAACAGCCGATCGACGATCAATACGTTGCCGTAAGCGCGATAGTTGACGAGTTCGGTCTTGCCGTCTGGACCAATGACGAAGAGCGGAGGCATCTCGCCTTGCACGATTCCCGCCGGGAATTCGATGTAGACCTTGCGGCCATCGTCATATGCGGCGAGCGGCCGCCAGGGAGGACTGTCCCCTTCAATGGCATAGCGGGAGATACGCTGCGCCGGTTCCGGAATAACGGGCTTCAGAGCGACCGAACGCGATCGTTCCCGGACAGTTTCTGGATAGTACCAGGCAACAGACGGCATGTATGGCCGTTCGCGGGAGCGGAGCTCAATCAGGTAGGTGCGCCGGTCCGTATTGACCACCAAGTTGGTCTCAATCGAAGCTCGGGTCGGCTTGACAAGGATATGGACACGCCGTGTGTCGCCGCTCCCGCTTTCGGTATCACCCACGACCCAGCGTACGGTATCTCCGGCAGCGATTGGCCCTGATCCCGGCAGCTGCTCTCCTTCCTCGAGCGCGATATCCGTGATCTGCCCCGGTGCAGCGTAAATCTGATAGAGCGCTCCGGGACTGTAGGCGTAGATTTGGGCTGCGTTGAAATACCCCCCCTTGCGCGGTTCGACCCGGGCTGCGCTGTTTGCGGTCTCAATCCGGCTCACCGGCTCAGCGTCTTCTTTTCCGCCCGACTTGCCGCCAAGAGAGGGCTTCCAGAGGGGCGGAATGTGAAGCGGTCGCGATCTGTCGTCGAGAGCAACGGGCGTCGTCGGCAGCGGAGGAACTTCAGCGTCATAGCTGATCTCCGGCGGAATGTAGGTCGCGCACCCACCGAGCATAGACGCGCCAAGCAGAAGAGCGGATAGAAGTGCACGCTTCGCGCTCACGAACTGGTGCCAAGCCGAGTTGAGCCTGCTTTGCTGGAGGGAACGCTTCGAATGAACGTCAGACGGTGTCTTGGTCATTGACTCAACTCCTTTGACCAGTTGATGGCCCGGACGTAGACGCCAAGGGGATTCTTGCGCAGACGTTCGGCATCGCGCGGCGTTTCGATCACGATCGTGAGGATTGCTGTCCAGCGTTCGGTCGAGCTCAGCGAGCCGTTGTCGTAAATGCGCTGGGTCCACGCGACTCGAAAGCTCTCCGAAGAGGCGCGAATGACACTCGAGACCTCCACGGAGATTTGAGCCTTGCCCAGCTTGGCAAAGGGATCATTGTTGCGCGCGTAGTCGTTGAGCGCAGCGGCGCCCCGATCGGTTGTAAAATCATAGGCCCGGAGCCAGTTTTGGCGCAGAACGATTCCGTCGGCTGGTAGACCTCTGACATCCTCGATGAAGCGCGCCAGATGGTATGCGATCTGAGCGTCTGTAGGCTGATAGTCAATGTTGGCGGGCGCAACCCTTTGGGCCTGGCCGAGATGATCGACTTCGACAACCCAGGGTGTGATCGAGCCTTGGCTCGACTGCCAGACAAGGCCGCCAGCGAGACCGGCCGACAGCACGAGGCAGCCGAACGCCGCTAGGCGCCAGTTCTTGGCTTGCACCCGTGCTGATCCAATGCGGTCGTCCCAAACCTGTGCGGCCTTTTGATAAGGCGTAATCGGCTCGGGCATGCGCCCATAGTGAACTGATGGTCGTTTGAACATCGATGGTTGCCCCTGATATCGAGTGATCGGTTTCAAGTTGTGCGATCGGTGGATTTGAGGCGCTGCTGTGCGGCGGAGGTGCAGTGGTGCGTCTCAGCGTTCTCCTTCGGACAAATCGACGGAGGAGCCGGCGCCACCATGATCGCCCGAGCGGACGGCGTGGCCAGCGGCCGAGGCACCATGCCGAATGGTCTCGGCTCGCTTCATGCGGCGAGCCCAATCAGGCTGCCCCTCGGCCGCGGCGCTCGCGGCCTGATCGCCCGCCGGGCTACGTCCGAAGGCAGCCGCTGCTCGACGCAATGGACTCGTCGCAGCCGAAGCGCCCGCCTCCGCGACGCCAGCAAGGCCGCCGCTTCGATAGGCGGCTGATGCTCCGCTTATGACAGCGCCGCCACCGCGCGCGGCGCCTGCAATCGCACCGCCAGCGAGACCGGCACCGCCAACGGCAAGTCCCGCGCCAGCGGCAACAATGCCGCCAGCAGCAAGGCCTGTTCCAATCGCGGCGCCGGCGCCCAGTTGAGGTCCGCCCGACACCAGCCCGTTTGCGATACCCGGACCAAAGATACCGAGGCCCAGCAAGGACAGCGCCGCGAGCACCAAAGTCATTGCGTCTTCAATGGTCGGCTGTGCGCCGCCGAAACCAGAGGTGAACTGCGAGAACAGGGTTGAACCGATGCCAACGATCACGGCCAGTACCAGGACCTTGATCCCTGAAGAGATGACGTTGCCCAAAACCCGCTCCGCCGCGAAGGCGGTCTTGCCAAACAAGCCAAAAGGAATGAGCACGAAGCCGGCCAGCGTCGTGAGCTTGAACTCGATCAGGGTGACGAAGAGCTGGATCGCCAGAATGAAGAAAGCGAGTAGCGCCACGACCCACGCGAACAGGAGAACGACGATTTGGACGAAATTCTCGAAGAAACTGATGTACCCCATCAGGTTTGAGATCGAATCAAGAAACGGTCGGCCGGCGTCAAGGCCGACCTGAGCGATCTTTCCCGGCCGCAGGAAATCCGACGCAGACAGGCTTGCGCCGGATGCTTTCAGTCCAAGACCCGCAAAGCTTTCGAAGACGATGCGCGCCAGGCTGTTCCAATTGCTGATCAGGTAGGCAAAGACGCCGACAAAGAGCGTCTTCTTGACGAGGCGTGCGATGATGTCCTCGTCCGGCCCCCAGCTCCAGAACAACGCGGCAAGCATGATGTCGATCGCGGCAAGCGTAGTTGCGAGATATCCGACTTCGCCACCCAGCAGCCCGAAGCCGTTATCGATGTAGCGCGTGAATGTCGCAAGGAACTGGTCAATGATCCCCGTACCAGTCATGGCTTGCTCGCCCCAGGGGTTGCCAAGTTCGGATATCCCTGCGGGATCCGGCTTTGATCCTTTGGATCGAGCGCCACACCGGCGGCGGAATCGTCGCGGCCTGGAACTGCGGCACTGTCCTTCTTGCCAAAGAAGCGACGGCGGTTTTCGGCCCAAACTTGCTTGCAACGCTCATATCCCGCTGCGTCCTCCGCAGTGACACTGCGGCAGCGCGCGAGGTCTGAGCTGCTTGCGTCTGTCGTCTGCTCCGCTTTCGGCGGCGGAGGACCGTCTCCGCCGCGCAGCTGAATCGTGCAGGCGGTGACGACCAACACGCCAATTGTCGTCAGCAGCGACAACGCCCTGAATGCCCGGATGTCGGTCATCAGTGGAACATCAGCACGTTGGATGATTGATAGCCCTGCCCTGGCGTAAGAAACCGTCGGAGCTGTTCGCGGCCCTGGGCCTGGGCCGCCGCGCGTTGCGCGGCTTCAAGGCTCTGCGCCCTGCCCTGCGCCGTCACGACAGCCGTGAGGTCGGCGAGCTGCTGCGCGTTCAATGCCAGAATCTGATTGCCGGCCTGTGTCGCCTGCAAGGCACCGATAGCGCCTTGGCTTGAGCTAACGAGCGCGGAGGTCTGGACGCGGTTGGTGTCGAGGTTGCCAACGATGCCGGCCTGGACACGAAGTGCGTCTTGCGTTGCGGCATACGAATTCTGCCAACGCGATTGAGCATTGGCGATTAGCAACTGATCCGACTGGCTGCTGGTAGCTGGCGCGTAGCTCGTCGAGAAGGCATGATCGATCTGCTGGACGTCGTAGGCAATACGCTGGGCTTGGGCCAGCAATTGCTGAGTCCGCTGGATCGAGGATTGCAGTTGCTGTAGCGACGAGTACGGCAGGTTTGCCAGGTTCTTCGCCTGGTTGATCAACATCTGCGCCTCGTTCTGCAACGAGGTGATCTGATTGTTGATCTGCTGGAGCTCCCGCGCAGCTGTCAGGACGTTCTGAACGTAGTTGTTGGGATCGAAGACGATCAGCGCCCGTGCGGGCACCGCAACGCCCAGGATCAGCGCGACCAAGCCAGCAGCCGCCAATAGACCAAGACGCCTCATAGCGATTTCTCCAGATTGACGAGATTGGGGATCAGGTCGAGGGCCCAGGCGGCGTCACGGTGCTGGAGCCAAGCCGCCACAAAGCCGTCAGGTCCATGTTCGGCAAAGAGTTGCGCGATGACAGCCTGCTCGGTCTTGGAAGAAGCTGCCGTAAAGGCGAGCGCGACTTCACCAAGCCCAAGTTCGAACATGCGGTTGCCCCGGCGCGACTGACAGTAGTAGTCGCGCTTTGGCGCCGCCCGGCTTAGAAGTTCGATTTGGCGATCGTTGAGTCCGAAACGGCGGTAGATGGCGGTGATCTGCGGTTCGATCGCCCGTTCGTTCGGCAGTAACAAACGAGTTGGGCAGCTTTCGATGATAGCCGGCGCGATCGGGGAGCCGTCGATATCCGACAACGACTGGGTAGCGAAAATGACGGACGCATTCTTCTTCCGAAGCGTCTTCAGCCATTCGCGGAGCTGGCCAGCAAAGTCCTCGTCGTCGAGGGCTAGCCAGCCTTCATCGACAATGAGGAGTGTCGGCCGACCATCGAGACGGTCTCCGATTCGATGGAAGAGATACGCCAGCACGGCCGGGGCAGCGATCGTTCCGATCAAGCCTTCGGTCTCAAATGCCTGGACCGACGCCTCGCCGAGGCGCTCGAATTCTGCATCGAGCAAGCGTCCGGAGGGACCACCCAGGCAATAGGGTTGGAGGGCCCTTTTCAGGGAATTGGATTGTAGCAAGACGGAGAGGCCCGTGAGGGTGCGCTCCTCCCTCGGCGCTGAAGCGAGAGAGGTGAGCGCCGACCACAGATGATCCTTGACCTCCGGCGTGATCTCGACCTTTTCCCGCGCCAGGATCGCACCAATCCATTCCGTGGCCCATCCGCGCTCGGCGGAATCGTCGATCCAGGCCAAAGGTTGCAGCGCGACAGGGTTCTCGTCCCCGTCAGACAGCGCACCGCCGAGATCATGCCAGTCGCCGCCCATGGCGAGCGCGGCCGCGCGGATCGAACCACCGAAATCGAACGCAAAGACCTGTGCGTTCGGGTAACGACGGAACTGTAGCGCCATCAGAGCCAGCAAGACCGACTTGCCGGCACCTGTCGGCCCTACCACGAGCGTGTGGCCGACGTCACCGATGTGGAGCGAAAACCGGAACGGAGTAGATCCCTCGGTCTTGCCGAACAGAAGCGGTGGACCCTTGAAATGCAGATCCCTCGCTTCGCCCGCCCACACGGCCGACATCGGAATCATATGGGCGAGGTTGAGTGTCGACACCGGTGGCTGCCTCACATTCGCGTAGACATGACCTGGCAGGCTGCCGAGCCAGGCTTCGACGGCGTTCACCGTCTCGATCATGCAGGTGAAATCGCGTCCTTGAATGACCTTCTCGACCAGGCGCAGCTTTTCATCGGCGGCATTGGGATTAAGATCCCAGACAGCGATGGTCGCAGTGACAAAGGCTTGTCCGATCTGATCGGACCCCAGCTCCTGCAAGGCCGCGTCGGCATCAAGCGCCTTGTTGTGGGCGTCGGTATCGAGCAACGTCGACGCCTCGTTCGTCATGACTTCCTTGAGGATGGCGCCGATGGATTTCCGCTTGGCGAACCACTGCCGCCGAATCTTGGTCAACAGCTTGGTGGCATCCGTCTTGTCGAGCATGATGGCGCGGGTCGACCATCGATAAGAAAACGGCAGGCGATTGAGGTCATCCAGAATCCCCGGCGTCGTCGCTCCCGGAAAGCCGACGATCGTCAGAACTCTCAAGTTGGCTGAGCCCAACATCGGCTCGAGCCCGCCGGTCAGCTGCTGGTCGGCCAACAGCGCATCGATGTACATGGGAATTTCGGGTACTCGAACGCGATGACGCTTGGTCGAGATCGTCGAGTGCAGATAGGTCAGCGTGTCCTGGTCATCGAGCCAGGCGCATTCCGGCATGAACCCTTCGACGAGTTGAAGCATGTGGTTGGTTTGGTCGATAAATCCGCGGAGAACTTCGCGCGCGTCTGCTCCAACTGTGCGATCCCGGCCCTCATAGAGAAGTCGTTCTGCCTGGGCAGCCCCCTCCTCCGGTGGCAAATAGAGGAAGGTCAGAAAATAACTGGACTCATAGTGGGTGCCCGCCTCTTCAAACTGAGCTCTGCGCTCGGCGTCGACCAGCGCGGATGCGACATCCGGAAAAGTGCTCGGAGGATAGGTCCCCGCAAAATGGCGCTGCGCCTCGACGAACACGGCCCAGCCTGACCCTAAGCGACGCAAGGCGTTATTCAAGCGCCCCGCGACGGCGACGAGTTCAGCCGGCACTGCGCTATCTAGGTCAGGTCCCCGGAATTTTGCCGTCCGCTGGAACGAACCATCCTTGTTCAGGATGATCCCCTCGTCGACGAGGGCTGCCCAGGGCAGGAAGTCGGCGAGACGCGCGCTGGAATGGCGATATTCGGCAAGGTTCATCATGACTGAGAGCTCAGGTGGTGAGATGAGCGGGGATGCGCACATGTCGGCGCACTACATCGACAAAAGCGGGGTCGCGCTTAGCGGCCCAGACGGCGGCTACGTGGCCGATGAACCAGAGGACCAGACCCGCGAGCCAGAGCCGCAGCCCCAGACCCAGGGTTGCCGCAAGCGTGCCGTTGACAATCGCAACCGACCGCGGCGCGCCACCCATCAGGATAGGCTCGGTGAGTGCGCGATGAACAGGCACAACATAGCCTGTGACAGGTTCATCCATCAGATCACCACGCCACCGCCGAAGGAGAAGAACGACAGGAAGAAGCTTGAGGCCGCAAACGCGATCGAAAGACCGAACACGATCTGGATCAGTCTGCGGAAGCCGCCGGAGGAATCTCCGAATGCGAGCGTGAGCCCGGTCACGACGATGATGATGACCGCGATGATCTTTGCGACCGGCCCCTCGACCGACTGCAAGATCTGATTGAGCGGCTGCTCCCACGGCATGTTCGAACCAGCCGCCCATGCGGGCTGAACTGCCAAAAGCATGGTGCCGTAGGCGGCCAACGATGTACCTCGAAGAAAACGAAATTGCTGACGCATGTCAGTCTCCTGCTGTTGAAAGGCTGTAGTCACCGGTGGCGCCCAGCCCTGAGACGGTGGCGAGTTCAGCGAGGCGGCGGTCAGCGCCGCGTCCCGCCAGCACGGCGACGAGGTCGATGGTCTCGGCGATCAGGGCGCGCGGAACCGTGATGACGGCTTCCTGGATGAGTTGCTCGAGCCTCCGCAGCGCGCCGAGCGCTGTCCCAGCATGGATGGTACCGATGCCGCCGGGATGGCCGGTGCCCCAGGCCTTGAGGAGGTCGAGTGCTTCGGCACCTCGGACTTCGCCGATCGGGATGCGATCAGGACGCAGTCGGAGGGACGAGCGGACGAGATCCGACAGCGTCGCCACACCGTCCTTGGTCCGCAGCGCAACGAGATTGGGCGCCCTACACTGTAGCTCGCGGGTGTCCTCAATCAGCACGACCCGATCGGAGGTCTTCGCCACCTCGGCCAGAAGCGCATTCGTCAACGTGGTCTTGCCCGTCGATGTCCCGCCAGCGACTAGGATGTTCTTCCGTGCGGCGACCGCGTTCTGCAGGGTCTTGGCCTGCTCCGAGGTCATGATGCGCCTGGTGACGTAGTCGTCGAGCGTAAACACGGCGACGGCGGGCTTGCGAATAGCAAAGGCCGGTGCTGCAACGACCGGAGGCAAGAGTCCTTCGAAGCGCTCACCGGTCCCGGGCAGTTCGGCCGAAACCCGTGGCGCACCGGCGTGCACCTCGGCGCCCACATGATGTGCAACCAGGCGAACGATGCGTTCGCCATCCACGGCCGACAGAGTTTCGCCTGTGTCGATCAGGCCGCTCGACAACCGGTCGATCCACAGACGCCCATCCGGATTGAGCATCACCTCGATGATCGCCTCGTCTTCGAGGTAGCCGGCAATTGCGGAGCCGAGCGCGCTACGCAGCATTCGCGCACCGCGCGAACTCGCCTCCGATTGAATGGAATGGATTGCCACTGTTCGCCTCCACCGAGTGAGAGCGTCCACAGACGGCCCTCAGATGGGGATGATTAAGAAAGGCACCAACGGACTTGGTGCAACAATGGCTTTCAGTGATCGTAGATTTGCGTAGAAAAAGAAAGACTAAGAACTGATCTCTGAAGCCTACCCAGTCGCAATGCGAGTTACTGCTCACCACTCCGCACCATCATCCGCGGGTATGAGGACCACCGAATTCTCATACGAGCTCACTGACTCGACAACATTGAAAACATTAGCAGGCACGAAAAGCGCTATGGGCCTCATCCGTAGAGCTAGGTATCGGCCCCAAGGCAACGCGAACCAGACCAACGCCGCGATCTGCAGCGCTATGTTGACGCCGAACGCGACCTGATAGGCTTGGAGGGTCCTATGGCCATCATATGCAGACCATTGCTCCAGGATGAGGCCTGTCGCGTATTGTGCCAGAAATGCCCAACCAAAATGCAAGACGTTCAAAGCGCCGTTGGCACGACCAGCAAGCTCCGACGGAAAGTAATCCGCTATCACCGCGAAGCTGACCACCGTTGCCGTTCCGACAATTGCGACAACAGACCAGGGCAAGATGGATGGCAGAGGCGCTCGCAGGATCAAGGCAAACTCAGCTGCGATAAATAACACTGCAACCAGCGCCAATACTGTCTCCGCCCTGATTCCCCTTCGTTGGATGCAATGGACCGTCATACCGAACAACCAGGCACCACAGCTCAAGACGATCGACATCATGAAAAGCTGTCTGACGAGACTTGCGCGATCAAGCCCCTCCACGTCGGTCAGCCACGGCGATGCCCACAATCCCTGCAGGGACCAGGCCGATCCAATGCAAGTCGCCGACAACGGGGCCATTCGCCAAAAGCGCCGATCGCCGAAAACTGAGCTAAGGGTCGCGGGGGTTGACGCCATCGATGAGACGGTGCCTCGTTCGGGCACCACAACATAGATGAGAGCGGCCGTCGCGCCGGTAGCGGCCGCCAGGATCTCAAAGAGCTGCCGCCAGCCCATCCAAGTCAGCAGATATTCGACGGGAGCCGTGGCGGTGACTGCTCCAAGCGAGCCCAACATGATCATGTAGCCATTAAGCAAGGCAACTCGCCCCCTCGGGAACCATAGGATGATGGACTTCAGTCCTGCCGTCAGCGCCGCCGCCACGCCAAGCCCGATCATTGCACGAGCGATCAAAAGGGACAGGAAGCCTGTCGATACTGCGAACAGTCCGGCGCCCACTGCTGCGATCAAGAGCAAAACACTCTCGACGCGACGCGGACCAAAGCGGTCCAACAATATGCCGACGGGGATCTGAGCCGCCGCGAAAACAAGGAAATAGACTGACGTAAGCAACCCGAGATCGGCAGACCCAAGCCCGGTATCCGAGCTGAGATGACTGGCGATCAAAGCATTGATCGTTCGAAACAGATACGAAAGATAGTAACCAGCAGCGAACGGTAGAAATACGCGCGCGGTAAGACGCCATGCTCCTGGAACTTGCATGCTGGCCCTTCTTGCTCCTCAGCTCATTCGAGCCGATAGCGTGTCCAGCTCTTTGAGGGCCTAGCTAAATTGCTGCGATCGTGGGCTGGCGTAGAAAAAGAAGGACCGGCGAAATGCCTACATGGTTCAATCAAGTTTCTTCGGCCCGTTCCTGACGGCCGATATCTTCTGGAATCTCGCGGAGAAAGCTTTGCCCTTTTTGCAAGCGACGCCCAAGCGCCTCGACAAATCCTTCGAAGCGCTCCCGACCCTTTGCCTGCGCTGCCGCCTGCGCGTCATTGGGCAGTGGCGGCGTGATCGTGAGCCAGAACCGTATGAAGAGCGCCAAGCTTTCGGCCGTCAAACCTACGTCGCGCTCCAACCTCTGCATCTGACGCGACAGCCGATCGAGGCGCCGGGTGAACGCTGCCTCCCGCCTATCCGCTCCGTCGGGTGAAAGAAAAGAGGCGACCGCAGCTTCCACGATGGCGGACCGGGAAAGCCTCTTGCGATCGGCGAGCTCCGAGATCTGCTTTAGCAGCTCTGGCGGGAAGTAGACGTTCATCCTGTCGCGCATATTGCTCAGAGCTCCATCCCGTCATTAGGATCCATGGCGACTTGGCGCGCGACACCGCGCATCTGCTGGCGTATGAGCCGGGACTGGCGGACCGCGTCCTCGTCATCGTCAAGCACGGCGGCAAATTCCTCGGCTGGCGTTGGCTCGCTCGTTTCCTTGGCGATCGCGACGTGATCGGGGAGTTCGGGCTCACGACGAAGTCCGCTGTTCGCCGTGTCTCCCTCGGCCTCCGCGGCTCTTTCAGTTGGACTCCCCGCCGGCTTTGACGCTCCGAACGTTGACCATCCGTCCGTTCGCGATGACCGGCCAGCCGTCGCTGGATCAGGCGGCGACAGTACCCGCTCTGTGAATCGCCGATCCTCGTAGTAGCGGACCTTCTTCGCCCGGATCGGAGCCGTCCCCGCCACCATGACGATTTCATCCATCGGCGGAAGCTGCATGACCTCACCGGGGGTCAAGAGCGGCCTTGCCGTCTCCTGCCGCGAGACCATCAGGTGCCCCAGCCAAGGGTTCAACCGGTGCCCGGCATAGTTCTTCATCGCCCGCATCTCGGTCGCCGTGCCCAACGCGTCGGACACCCGCTTGGCGGTCCGCTCGTCGTTGGTCGCAAAGCTAACGCGGACGTGACAATTGTCGAGAATTGCGTTGTTCGGCCCATAGGCCTTCTCGATCTGATTGAGCGACTGCGCGATCAGAAAACTCTTGATGCCGTACCCGGCCATGAAGGCGAGCGCGGACTCGAAGAAATCAAGCCGCCCAAGTGCGGGAAACTCGTCGAGCATCATCAGGACTCGATGCCGGCGGTCGCGGGCGTGCAAGTCCTCGGTCAGACGCCGGCCAATCTGGTTCAGCACCAGGCGGATCAGCGGCTTGGTTCGAGAGATATCCGATGGTGGCACCACGAGATAAAGCGTCGTCGGGCGGCTATCTGCGGTCAGATCGGCAATTCGCCAGTCGCAGCTGCGGGTCACCTGGGCGACAACAGGATCGCGGTAAAGACCGAGGAACGACATCGCCGTGGACAGAACGCCTGAACGTTCATTCTCGGATTTGTTGAGGAGTTCGCGCGCCGTCGAGGCGACCACGGGATGGGCGCCCTGCTCGCCAAGATGCGGCGTTGTCATCATCGCCCTCAGCGTCGCCTCGATCGGCAATTTCGGATCGGACAAGAAGGCGGCGACCCCGGCCAAAGTCTTGTTTGCCTCGGCATAGAGGACGTGGAGGATGGCGCCGACCAGGAGCGAATGACTGGTCTTCTCCCAATGGTTCCGCTTGTCGAGGGAGCCTTCGGGGTCGACCAGGACGTCGGCCACGTTCTGGACGTCGCGAACCTCCCATTCCCCGCGCCGGACCTCGAGCAGCGGATTGTAAGCCGAGGATTTCGGGTTGGTCGGGTCGAACAACAGGACGCGGCCATGCCGCGAGCGGAAACCCGCGGTCAGCTGCCAGTTCTCACCTTTGATGTCGTGCACGATGGCCGAGCCCGGCCATGCCAACAACGAGGGAACGACGAGTCCGACACCCTTGCCGGACCGGGTGGGAGCAAAACACAACACGTGCTCCGGCCCATCATGGCGGAGGTAGTCGCGATCAAGCTTGCCCAGCACGACGCCGTCCGGACCGAGAAGTCCGGCCGCTCGAACCTCCTCCAGACCAGCCCAGCGCGCCGAACCATAGGTCTCGACATTTTTGGCTTCACGCGCCCGCCACACCGACATCCCGATCGCCGCCGCGATCGAGGCGAACGTCCCGGTCGCCGCGATGAAGGCCCCCTCGACAAAGATCTGAGGCGCATAGGCATCAAAGACGAACCACCACCAGAAGAAGATGGGCGGGTAGTAGACCTTGAAGCCCGACAGTTCGAACCAGGGCCGCCCGAGCTCCGGCTGCCAAGCGAGCCGCCAAGCCGTCCACTCGGTTGCACCCCAGATCGCCAGTAAAACGATCAGGCCGACGACGATCACCTGTCCCCAGAGGATTTTGGTTCCGGACATGCTGAACGCCCTTTCGCAATTTGAATTGGAGAGATTGCTAGAGGCCGAGCTCGCGCTTGCGACCAAAGCCCCATTCGATGCCACCGCCGTCCTTCACTAGGCCGGTGACGTGTTGGCCAAACTTTTTCTCGAGCTCACGCGACCAGGGCACGAGCTGGAAGCCGAGCCCGTTGTCGATCATGGCGAAGCGTCCCGAGGTGAGCGTCAGCCGCTGGCGATACGTGCCGGCCACATGCTCCCCGGAGACGACGTTCATGGGAAGCAAGCCGGTGTCAGCCGAGACTTTCGCGGCCACCTCGGCGAGTTCACGTCGGCGCAACGTGTTCAGCAGATCACGCTGCAAGATGATGCGTTGCCCCTGCCGCCGCGCCAGGCCTTCCTGGATCAGATGCTCGGTACGGGCTTCCATGGCGTCGCGAGTCTCGCGGCCGAAGCCGCCCATGGCGAGCGGCATGGGGTCGCGTTCGACGAGCCGGTGGTCGAGCCAGGTCGCGCCCTTCGCGGTGACCTGCTCGGCAAGATCGAGATCGGAGCGGATCGCCAGCACCACGGTCGGCCGCGGATCGGCGGCCTGACCGAAGCGTCGGATTTCGACGATGCCGCCGATCGGCGGTGCGCGCTCGAAGGCCTCGACGCCTCGAAAGCGCACATGGTGCGCCCGTCCGTCCGTCCCGTCGATCAGGGCATAGGCCTCGCCGGTCAGTTCGTCATGCAGTCCACGGTCGACCAGTCGTCCGACAATCTGGGATGTCGGCTGTCCGCCCTCGATGACGAAATCGGCAACGCCGCGCGCTTCCCCACGCTCGGTAAAGGCCCGGTGCATGGTCTTGAGGATATCGCCGCGCATGCCGAGGTCGCGCAACCTACGCTCAGCCTCAAGCCCGATCATCCACTCCCCCGACCCAGCGGATGCCGCAAGGCCCATTTTCTCCAAGTGCTGAAGGCGGCCGATCATCAGGCGCCTGATCTCGGGATCGGATTTGCCGGGATTCTCCGGCCGAAGATCGATGTAGCCGGCCTCATCAGCCGCCAGCCGGATCTCCCGATCGAGTCGGGTCCATCGTTCCGCCGTGACTTCCCTCTCCAGCGAATTGCGGATTTCGTGCTCCGGTTTAGGGCCCAGTTCGATAGCGACCAGTTCCTCGGCGCGTGAGCGCAGGCCTTGGCTGATGTAGTCGCGGGAGATCACGAGATCCGACCCTTCCTCATCTACTCCCCGAACGAGAAGATGGACGTGAGGGTTGTCGGTGTTCCAATGATCGACCGCCACCCAATCAAGCCGCGTGCCGAGATCGGTCTCCATCTGCCTGGCGAGATCGCGGGTGAAGGCCTTCAGATCGGTCATGTCGCCGGCATCCTCCGGTGAGACGATGAACCTGAAATGATGCCGGTCGTCCTTGCACCGCTCCGCGAAGGCCGCGCTATCGGCGCGGTCGCTGCCGGCATCGAACATCTCGGCCCGCTCCCCGCTTCGGGTCACGCCGTCGCGCTTCAGATACGAGAAGTGGGCGCTCAGGGGCGCTGAACGGAAGGCTCGTCCTTTGTGCCGGACAACACGCGCCTTCACCACGACGCGACGCGTCGGGCTGAACAATCGGGCACGGCTAAAAGACAGCCGGCCGCGACCAAACGTCGAACGTCCATAGGCTACCGAACGCCTGCCGGCTACGGTCCGACCCGAGGTGTGTCCTGCTTTCTTCGCGGCGCGAAGAACCTGGTTGATGAAGCTCTTTGGCTTTGGCGCAGAGGTGGTGCGGATGCGCCCGGGTCGAATACGCAGATCGCTGTCGCGAACGGTCATGGCCGGGCCTCGAAGAGCGCAAACGCGCCTACAATGCCGAAAAGGTCCTTGATTGCATTGTCAAAACCGCAAGGCGCGGCACGCGCCCCGACCGACCGGCACGCCAGAACCCAAGCCATGCCAATGGCTTGCGGTTCGACCGGCGAGCCCCTTTTATCTCGCCGTTCTGCCATCGTAAAAGTCCTGCACATCTCTTCCATAGTGTGTTCTCGTTCCATTTCGGGTTCTCTGCTGCTGTGGAGGATTTCCGATGGCGCCTCGTCGTTCGTGGTCAAAGGCCAACAACCCCTATTGGTCGTCGTACGTTGAGAGCTGGTATCGCGGCAACCAGGATGCTGAGGAATATTGCGGCCGGCGCAAGCTCTCGATGGCAACGTTCGAGCGGTAGGTGCACCATCTGGTGAGTCCGGAAGACCTAAGCAAACGCGCGGAAAAAGCAGCGGAATTTGTGTCGAAAGACGGCAGAACGTCAGCTCAGTAAGGGGGAGCCGAAGCGCCGTAAGAAGCCCTCTCGCTATCGCTACAGCGTGAGCACGGACTGCGGTCCGATCGCCCTTCGAGCGTTCTGGAGCATGCATGCTGAGGCGATGAACTGGAGCGGCATGGGGCATGCGGAGTATGCCGCAGCGCTCGGCCTTTCGCTCTATTCGCTGCGGATCTGGTGCAACCGGCTCGAAGAAACCGGCGACGAGATGGACTGGCGATTGTTGCTTCATCCGAGTGCCCGGGCTCAATTAAGCAGCGCTGCTAATTGCGCGCGACGCAAATATCGCTTGACTCCGGAAGCGGTGGACGCGCGGTTGAACCGGCGTCGGTTCAACGACGAGCAGAAGCAGGCGACCGTGCAGGAGACTGAGTGGCCCGGCGTCAGTGTGGCGCAGGTTTGCCGCCGCCATGGCGTGGCCACCAGCATGGTGTTCCGCTGGCGGGGCGAGTTCAGCCTGACCGCTCGCAAGGCAGCGCAACTGGCGACGGTGACGCTCGCCGACGCTGCGGAAAATGAGGTGCCGGCGCTCGCGGCCTTGCATGATCTTGTAAAACCGCCGGACGACATGATGGCGATCGAACTGGAAGATGGACAGCGTGTGTTCGCGCTGGCGGGCAGCAGTCCGACCGCGGTGAATCGGCAGATCGCCGGTAGGGAGACAGCATCGTGATCGTCATCCCGGCGGGCGTGAAAGTGCATCTGGCGCTCGGCTACAGCGACATGCGCAAGGGTCTCGACGGACTCGCGACACTGATCCAGGAACATCTGAAGAAGGATCCGTTCTCGGGCCATCTCTTTGTCTTCCATGGCAAGAATGCGTCGTTCCTGAAGATACTGTTTTAGGACGGCACGGCGCTGTGCCTGTTCACCAAGCGCATCGACCGGCGAAACTTTTTCTGGTCGCGCGTGGCGGATCCTGGTGGCTCGGTGACGCAGACACCAGCGCAACTCGCGATGTGGCTCGAATAGATCGCCCATACGCCATCAGATGGCGAACCCGCACACTTGGTCATTGCGATACTCCCAAGTTCGATCGAGGGACGAACATGCCAATTGGCTGGGGAACCATGTGCGAAATATCGGGCGCCGAGATTGCGGCCGTGACGCCGCCCGACGGCATGAGCGCCAGCAAACGACCGCGCGTCTTCATGAGATCGGATCGCGTGACGAACAACGTCGCAGTTGCTGCTGACCGTCCGCTGGACGTCCATCTCGGCGGCAGTTCGATGGCAAGCAGATTTGCAAGCTTTGCGACGTATGCTCGCGTCTCGTCTGGCAGGGAACCGCCTGCGAGATGCTCTTCATAGCGAGATGGTCCCGCGTTGTACGCGGCAAACACGCCAGGCGAGCCATACCGATCGAGCAGTTCGCGCAAGTACGCCGTGCCGGCCAGAATGTTGTCGTGCGGGTCGTAGGGGTCGTTGTCGAGATTGTAGCGCTCGCGAAGTTCCGCCCAAGTCGCCGGCATGATTTGCATCAGGCCCATTGCGCCTTTTGGCGATCTGGCGTGCACGTCACCAGCACTCTCGATGCTTTGGACTGATCGGATCCAGTTCGGCGCAATCGCAAACCGTTGTGAGGCTTCAGTGATGAAGCCCTCAAACGATTTAACGGTCTGACCGATCGCCGGACGTCCAGCTGATGCGCTCTGGGCCGAAGCAGCAGTGTCGGACGTGATCAGAAGAAACATCAGGGGCGCCACAGCACAAACGCGCGTGCCTAATCGACCCCAGCACGCTGTCGGGCTCGCGCCAGCCTTGCAAAAATTGCTCGCGACGGAGGAATGATCCCGCAACCGATCGAACAAGGGAATGCCGAGGAGAACACGTCGAATACGCACGATCACTCCTCCCAAGTCCATACCGGCATCGCACGCCCGATCACGCTAGACGCCGGAAGAAATCCAAAATACCGGCCATCAAGAGAGTCGTCCGACTGCCAGTTCATCAGAAACAACTCGCCGTCACCGACGACGCGGCAGCCTTGCCATTTCGGCAGCGGCCTGCCTCGTCTGTCGCGATCCTTCGCCTCGCCCACCGCGACGTCGTCGACCGAAATCGTGAGGCCGGTTCTGCAGACCGTCTGCCCGGGCAGCGCCAGGACCCGCTTGAGCATGGGGACGCCGCCCGGCAGATAACCGTTCAAGTCGAGAAAGGTCGCGAGCGGCTCTGGAGGCTGAATGGCGACCAGCTCGGTCACGTGGAACCGCTTCGTCGCCCGTAAGCTGTAGAGACCGATTGGCACGCTCGCCGATGCATTCCAAATGTAAAGCGGAAGCGGCTCAAGGACGATCGTCGCGATGAGCGCAGCAGCAGTCCCAGACGTCGCGGCCACTATCTTCAAGCGGCCTGTCATCGCATCACCCTTTGGCGATAGAGCCAAGCCTGATGGCGTGCCTTCGTGTAGGAACGTGGGTTTTCGTTGACGGACAGGCGGTTATGAACGTGATGCCAATGATCGGGCGCAACATCCGCCGGATCGATGCCGAGTGCCTCAACGGCATCGGTCATTTGCAGCACTCGCTCGACCTTCGGCCAGCCTGACAGCCGCAACAGAATCTCACCGCCGGGTGTCACATAAGGAACGGTCGAGCAGCGCTGTCCCGGTGCGACCGCGCGCAAGATGTCGATCCGCGAGATGATCGTGCCAAAGTCGTCGGACGTCCAACGGACGAAGGCAAAGATGCTGCCTGGTGCGAATGACAAGACGCGCCGATGGCTATCTAGCTTCCGTTCCTTGACAACGTGACCGAACCGAATGCGGTTTTCGATGCGCTTCTCGAGCCACAGGACCTCCACTTCGGTCAGGTCGCTCATGCCGCCGCTCCCCGAAGCCCGAACTGGGATCCGTGAACTTGGCATTCGGCGAGGAGCGTGTGCGGCTTGCAAAGCCAAACAGGACTGGCGACCTGCGGCCGGTCGCCTCCAACGCAGCTTTCGGCTTGGTGCGTTAGAAGAAATCCGAAGGATTTCTGGTTAGCCGGGGTACTGACCGGTGTCCCCTCGCCGGCGGCGTTGCGGCGATGATGCTTCGCAACGATTCGCGAACGGAGAGCGCGGTGCGGCCCGGGGGTCGGCGGTGGAGGCGAACGATGGACTTCTATGCAGGGCTCGACATGTCGCTGGAGGCAACGAATATTTGCGTGGTGGACGGCGACGGCAAGGTCGCGCGGGAAGCGAAACTCAACACCGATCCGGACGCAATCGAGCTGTTCCTGGCCGAGTGGGGCATCCACCTGAAGCGCGTCGGGCTGGAAGCGTTCTCCTACTCTGCCTGGCTGTTCACGGCGCTCGCCGAAAAGGGCCTCCCTGTGACCTGCATCGAGACCCGGCATGCCAAGGCGGCACTGAACGCGATGCTGAACAAGACCGATCGCAACGACGCCAAGGGCATCGCGCAAATGATGCGAACCGGCTGGTTCCGTGCGGTCCATGTCAAATCGGAGGGCGCGCAGACGCTGCGGGCGCTGCTGGTCGGACGCAAGGCGCTGCTCGGTAAGGTGCTGGATATGGAGAACATGATCCGCGGCCTGTTGCGCCCGTTTGGCCTCAAGGTCGGTGAGATCTCGATGGGCCGCTTCGACGCGCGGGTGCGCGAGATCATGGCCGGGACGAAGGATTTGGAGGCCATCGTCACGCCGCTCCTGGACGCCCGCGGCGCAATGCGGCTGCAGCTGGCAAAGCTGCAGCGCCTGGCGCTGGCGGCGGCGCGCAGCGACAACGCTGTGCGGCGGATGATGACCGTGCCCGGTGTTGGCGCGCTCGTGGCGCTGACATTCCGCGCAACGGTCGACGACCCGGCGCGCTTCAAGAAGTCGACCAATGTCGGCGCCCATTTTGGCCTGACGCCACGGCGCTACCAGTCGGGACAAACCGCTCGCATCGGCAGCATCTCCAAATGCGGCGACGAGCTGACGCGGGCGATGCTGTACGAGGCGGCGATCGCGATCCTGACGCGGATCCATAAGAACTTTAAGCTGCGGCTGTGGGGCCTGCGGCTGGCCAAGAAGAAGGGTCTGAAGGGCGCGGCGACCGCGGTGGCGCGCGCGCTCGCCGTGCTGCTGCACAAGATCTGGACCGACGGCACCGCGTTCCGGTTTGGCGCCGGCGGCAAGCGCGGCCGGGTCGCTGCGGCGATGTAAGGGCCTCCGCGACCCGGCCGCTTCCACGCGCGCCTTTTCCTTCCGCCACGGCGGAGCGGCGTCTCCCGGGGAGACAGGGATTTGGGTGAGATCGCAACTTTTCTTGCCGGCGGCTTCATGCAGACGTTTGAAGCCAACAAGCACGGCGCTGGTTAGCCTGACCGCCCATTCCTCAAATTCCGGCTTGTGGTGGCCGTCGTGCCAACCACGGATGTTAGCGAGTTCTCCTCGACGAGCGAGCGGCCGCAAGGGAAAGCGACGAACGTGATGCGGTGATGCCGGTGCTGGTGATCGCGAAGACTTGCGCGCGATCACGTTTGCGCGCGTGCCTTGGCGACAAGAATCGCATTGCAGCGAAGCTTTGCGCGTGCGAGAGTGGATGCATGAGGCGTTCTCGTTGCACGCGCAGCCGACTTGTTCACAACGTGCTGATTCACAACAAGAAGTTAGTGTCAGTATGTTAGTAAAGTTAAAGCAGCCGGAAAGCGCGGAGAAACAAGCTCTTAAGCTCGACTCCGGTCCCTGATAGCACGAGGATCGGGTCCCTGATAGCACGAGGGTTGCGGTCCCCGATAGCACGAGCTGATTCACAGGTTGTCCTCCGAATTCGGAACGAGACCCCGTCGGCGCAGGCGTGCCGTTGACAGATCGACAGGCGTAGGCGCGAAGTTCAGCCGCTCGGCGCCGTGAGGATCGCGCGTGAGCACGAGCTGATAGCCGGGCAATGCCTGGCGCTGGACGATCTGACGGACGTCGTACGCAAAATGCTTGAGCGGCGAGAGGATGCCGGACTTGGCATGAAGGTGTACAAGATCAAAACTCCAGCCACAGTCCTGCCGACCGCCATGCTTGCGCACAAGACGATAAAGCCAGCGCTCGAGCCCGCCCATCAGGTCGAAATAGGCGCGATCGATCGTCAGCACGAGCGCGTCATCGATGACGCCGGCGTAGAACCAATCCGGCAAGATCAGCTCGAGCCCAAATGGGCGACCATTTGCATCGGCCGTCTCCTTCCATTCGTTGATCCAGGAGAAGCGATGCCGCCGCCGTTCTGCTGGCTGGCGGATCGACGTCAGCACCGTCGTCGACTGCAGTCTGTCGAGACCCGCCTTCAACCTGTCATAGTCGCGCGCGCTGGTGCCGCGGCCGACGAACGTTAGAATCTCGTAAGGCGTTGCAGCCATCAGACGCGACGTCTTCAAGCCGGCGTCACGGGCTTCGACGATCTGGGACGCAGCCCAAATCAAAACGTCTGCATCCCAAATGGTCGCCATGCCGCGTTCCGGAACAGCTTCGACCCGAATTGAGATCGCGCCGGCGCGGAAATCGATCGGCACGATCCGCTTCGTTTTTGCGAGCGAGAAGAACGGATAGGCCATTAGATCCTGCGCATCGCGCGGCGCGAGATCGCCGGGCAGCGCCCGGAAGAGCTCAAGCTGGTCGCGCTCGGAATGGTGTTTGCGCCGCATAGTCACTGATCTCACGCTGACATCAGCGACGTTCCTGACCTGCGTAGGGACGCAGGGCCGGATGCTTCTTGGCGGGCAGCACGGTCCCTTTGCCGGGATCTGACGTCGACGTCTTGGCGCCACGGTCAGCCCAAGCTTTCAGGTCATCGGCGGCGTAGACAACACGGCCGCCAATCTTCCGATACGTCGGTCCAGTACCGTAGGTCCGGTGCTTCTCGAGCGTGCGACCGGACAGGCCAAGATAGCGCGCGGCCTCAGGTGTACGCAGGAATCGCGGGGGAAGATCGGCCATCGAATCGGGCATTTGAGAACTCCAAGTGGACAGCACACCACGCTTGGCTAGGCCGGCGTGGGTGCGGTCATCATGGAGGAGAAAGTCTTCGGAGAGGGATGCTGAATATGGAGGGAGCGGTTTTCGGCACCCCTTGGGGACTGCGCTATTCGTCCCTGCGCCCGGGCCGCAGAATTTTGCGGTAACCACCGCGCATCAACGCGATGCCGGCTTGCACCAGGCGGATCGTCCGATTGCGCACATCGTGGGTCTTCCAAGCGCGATCGGGGACGCGACTATTGCCGGACAGTACTTCGGCGATAACGCGATAGCTTGCGTCCGCGCCGTGCGCCTCGAGCGCAGATCGCAGCCCTCAAGCGGTCGTTTCGATAGTTGATGAAAGGCTGGCGCGCGTCCATTAATCGAGCGCCACAGCCGCCGGGCTGCATAGGCGCGCGGTTCTATATCGCCGTCAAATGGCAGCTCGGCCGCATATGACCCGCCGAGCATCGGCGTCTCTTTGGACCAGACACGGTGATCTACCGCGGCGATGCGAAGCAGGGCATGCCAGCCGTTGACAGCGCGGCGC
The DNA here is from genome assembly GCF_028128665.1 of Bradyrhizobium sp. CCBAU 45384. NCBI lineage: Bacteria > Pseudomonadati > Pseudomonadota > Alphaproteobacteria > Hyphomicrobiales > Nitrobacteraceae > Bradyrhizobium > Bradyrhizobium sp. CCBAU 45384. The sequence goes on along the minus strand of NZ_LBIZ01000109.1, from coordinate 1,622 downwards.
ATTTGGCCAGCTGTAAGGTCGAGCAGTGGCTGAGCCGGCGACCTGCTGTCCTTCCCGTTGCGACTTTGACCGGAACGACCGCCGCTAAACCTCCGGCGCCCAAAGATCGTCTGCTCGTCGAAGGACCTCCGCGGGTCATGGGCGGAAGCAGAGGCCACCTCCGCCTGGATTCTGGTGTCGCCTTCCCATCGGGACTGTTGGCGATCATCGCCTCAAGGTCGCGTCGATAGTCCGCTTTGCGACGAAGACATTCCCAGGCGATGTCGTGCCCTTCCGCGTCTTGTAGGCTCTTGTAGGAATCCGGCGACCGCCAGTCGAATTCAGGCATTGCTTCCGCCCCATTGCACGCAGCTAGTGAACGAGGCGGTTGTAGGAAGTCGCCACTTTGGCAGCACGTGGTGCTCCGGAATGACCACCGACTAACAAAAGGAAATAGTTCTTCCTGCAAGTCGTCAGCCGACGATGTTCTTCTATTGAGCAGGCGCCGCGTAAGAGCCGCCCTTGCTCAGCCACCCATCTGGCACGAGCAAGATGACTCTGATATTCGCGCCACGCACGGTCCGGCTCTCGGTCGGGCTCCAGATGCAAGACCACTTGAGCCACTTCGCCCTACTCGCCCCCTCACCGTCGGCCGTGCAGAAGGCGAACGTACGTGGCGACATGCTCTTCGTCATAGGCCGTCAATGTCGGCTCGTTCGGCGCACTGTCAGCTACGTCTGGATTTGGGGATGGCTTCTGCATCATACCCGCTTTTAGAACGCCTATAAGCTACGCCATGGTCTCCGTTGCCCGTTGGAATCCTGGATATTCCTTCGGTAGACACGACGGCCGAGTTCGGTCGCGCACGTAGCGTCGTCACATCCTATAGCATGTTCGGAAGGAATAGAAACGATCGTTCCAAGAACGATCGTTCCGGTCGGTTTCCCCTACCGCCATGTATCTTAAGAGATCATGGCTGTGACTCTGCGTCGGAAACGCCACGATCTACAAATGCCGCAAGATGAGCTGGCCGAGCGTGCGGGTTTAATCGCCATTATGTCGGCGCCATCGAGCGCGGCGACGCATCAGCGAGCGTTACCGTGCTCGGCAGATTGCTGAAGCATTAGGGGGCGATCCGGGAGACCCGCTCAAAAGGGCTGCGCGGCTTAGCAAATCGTAATCCGCACCTCAGCCCGGCCGCGAAGTGCCCCGCCCGGCGAACCGGGCGGGGCTTGATTGAGCGAGCTTACTCCCCGTTCTTACGCGGCCGCGACCAGAGGAGCGTGTAGCCTTCGCCGCTTTCGTCCTCGAAGAGGTTGGCATAGATCGGAGCGTTGAACGAGGGATCGTCAAGCTTAAGCGAGAGGTAATCCCGGCCCTCCTCGGAGCGCTTCGACCAAGCGGCCCCGATCTCGGCCCGGCCCACGTAGATGCGGTAGCTGGGGGCGTTGTCGTTTGAGCGGTTCGTCTCGGCGACGATACGGACGCCCTTAGCTTGCAGGCTCAAGGTGACAATCTCGCCCTGGAAATCGTTACCGACCTTCTTGAAAGAACCGATGTTAGCCATGTCACTTCTCGTGCGCCAGGAGTGCCGGGTGGGATCCGGCACGCGCACTCAATGCCCCCGCAGGGTGGGAGACCCT